>NZ_JBQOUX010000040.1:0-64240 GCF_052216785.1 Streptomyces sp. JW3
CACCGCACGACGGCGGAGTTCAAGCGGGTAACGGGAAGGTCGTGCCATGACCCGATCCTTTCATGGAATCGAGTCTCTATCGAACCCGGAACGGTTCAAGTACGAGCCAGGACACGGCCAGGGACCTACCGGCCATCCGGGCCAACTGGTACTCACCAGCGGCCGGGACGGCTAGGACGGCTGAGCCCTGTCTGTGGGCACGGCGGAAGGCCAGGACTCCGTAAGTCCTCCGATTGCGTGACCTCTCACGGACAATGGCCCTGTGCTGGAGATGACGCGTGACAGGTTCGAAGAACTGGTGAGTGAGGCCCTGGACCAGATCCCGCCGGAGCTGGCGCGGGT
Source organism: Streptomyces sp. JW3 (assembly GCF_052216785.1). Classification (NCBI taxonomy): domain Bacteria; kingdom Bacillati; phylum Actinomycetota; class Actinomycetes; order Kitasatosporales; family Streptomycetaceae; genus Streptomyces; species Streptomyces sp. JW3. The sequence goes on from NZ_JBQOUX010000040.1 coordinate 343, forward strand.
GATGGACAACGTGGCCGTGTTCGTCGAGGACGAACCGCCCGCCGACGACCCGGAGCTACTGGGCCTGTACGAGGGGACCCCGCTCACGGAACGCGGGGAGTGGTACGCGGGGGTCCTCCCGGACCGGATCACGATCTACCGGGGCCCGACATTGCGCTACTGCGAAACGCCGGAAGCAGTGGTGCACGAGGTGGCCGTGACGGTCGTCCACGAGGTGGCCCACCACTTCGGAATTGAGGACGCGCGGCTCCACGAACTGGGCTGGGGCTGACTTCTGGGCGTCCCCAGACGCCCACCAACCCACCCCTGACCTGCGGCGATACCAGGCCCTACGGGCGCGTCGCTCCGACTAGCTGAAGATCAGCAAAAGAGGTGTACGACGAGGTATCCTGCACGACGGTCACCTCGGTCTCCGCGACCACGTCCTCCCGGTTCTCGCACATCCGCAGCGTCGGCCCCCGGTAGACGGTGATCCGGTCCGGCAGCACCCCCGCGTACCACTCCCCCCGCTCGGTCAGCGGCGTCCCCTCGTAGAGCCCGAGCAGCTCGGGATCGTCCGCCGGCGGCTCGTCCTCCACGAACACCGCGACGTTGTCCATCAGCCGCGTCAGCTCCGGCGGGATCCGGTCCAGCGCCTCGGCGACCAGTTCCTCGAACTCCTCGCGCGTCATCTCCAGCACAGCCCCATTGTCCGGTACGGCTGTCGCGTACGACACAGCCGCGCGCGAGCCGCGCGGCGTCCGCATATCCCCCGGCGGGCCTGGGCATACGCGACCAATGGCCCGCGTCACCGCCGCTGTCCTGCACCTCGTCCACCGCGCCCGCCCCGTCAGGAAACCCGTCCGGGGACCCACCACCGTCGAGCTGACGCCCCGGCCGCACCCCTGGACCCGCGCGCTGGGCCTGGTCGCCGTCGTGCTGCTCGGCGCCTGGCTCGGCCTGCTGGTCGTGGGCAACGTCCGCACGCCGGTCGGGCCGATGAACACGACGATGACCCTGCGCCCCTCCCTCACCGGCGGCACGAAGATCAACATCTCGCCGCTGGGCGCCCTGGAGCTCGACAGCCACGTCGCCCCGGCCCGCCTGGACGTCAACGTCGACCAGCTCGACCCGGAGCGCGCCCAGGCCCTGGTCGACCACCCCGAACGGCTCTCCGGCCTCCAGGACGAGGTGGCCGACGACGTCGCGCACGGCACCCTCGACCTGGCCGTGCGCTCCGGCGTCGCGGTCGTCTCCGGCGCCACCGCCCTCGGCCTCGCCGTCTACCGCCGTCCGCGCCGCGCGCTGACCGCCGGCGGCCTCGCCCTCGCCCTGCTGCTGGCGTCCGGCGGCACCGCGTACGCGACCTGGAAACCGGACTCCGTCCTGGAACCGAGGTTCTCCGGCCTGCTCTCCTCGGCCCCGTCCCTGGTCGGCGACGCGCGCTCGATCGTCACCGAGTTCGACATCTACCAGAAGGAGCTGGCCCGCCTGGTGACGAACGTGACCAAGCTCTACGACGTCACCTCCACGCTCCCCGCCTACCAGCCGGACCCGACCACGATCCGCGTCCTGCACGTCTCCGACATCCACCTCAACCCGGCGAGCTGGAAGATCATCGCCTCGCTGGTGGAGCAGTACCGGGTGAATGTGATCGTCGACTCGGGCGACACGATGGACCACGGCACGGCCGCGGAGAACGGCTTCCTGGACCCGGTCGAGGACCTCGGCGCCCCCTACGTCTGGGTGCGCGGCAACCACGACTCGATGGAGACCCAGCGCTATCTGGCGGGCCTGAAGAACGTGCACGTCCTGGACGACGGCCGGGCCCGGACCGTGGCGGGCCTGCGCTTCGCCGGCATCGGCGACCCCCAGTTCACCCCGGACCGCTCGACCCGGCCCGGCGCCGAGGCGTCCCAGGAACTGGCCGGCGCCCGGCTCGCCTCCGCCCTGCGCGACCAGCGCACGGCCGGCACCCCGGTGGACATCGCCCTCGCCCATGAACCGTCCGCCGCCCGCGAGGTGGACGGCGAGGTGCCGCTGGTGCTGGCCGGGCACGTGCACCACGAGGAGATGGAGGTCATGAAGTACGGCACCCGGCTGCGCATCGAGGGCTCCACGGGCGGCAGCGGCCTGCGCGCGGTGGAGGGCACGTACCCCGACCCGATCCAGGCGTCGATCCTCTACTTCGACCGCGACTCCCGCCGCCTCCAGGCCTGGGACGAGATCAAGCTGGGCGGCCTGGGCCTGACCACGGCCGAGGTCAGCCGCCACCTCCCGAAGGAGAACCAGCCGGGCGCCTCGCCCTCACCCGCCCCCGCGACCCCCTCCCCGTAAACCGTTTTGGCGATCCCTCCCGCCATCACCTATGCTTCTCACGTCCCCGACGCGCTGAGAAGCGCCCAGGCGGGCCGATAGCCCTCATCGTCTAGCGGCCTAGGACGCCGCCCTTTCAAGGCGGTAGCACGGGTTCGAATCCCGTTGGGGGCACGCAAGATCGTGTGCGACACTGTCGTACACACGCTTGGTCCTGTGGAGCAGTTTGGAGTGCTCGCCACCCTGTCAAGGTGGAGGCCGCGGGTTCAAATCCCGTCAGGACCGCCGAGGTACATGTGGATGTTTCACGTGAAACCTCGTGGCTGGGTAGCTCAGTTGGTACGAGCGTCCGCCTGAAAAGCGGAAGGTCGCCGGTTCGACCCCGGCCCCAGCCACCGCCGCCCTGACCAGGGCAGGAGCCTCTCTCCCCGCACTGCGGGAGAGAGGCTCCTTCGTGTTCAGTGCGCGTGTTCTACGCGCATGTTCAACGCGGTACGTCCATCCGCTGTGTCCCCACCACCGACAGCAGCCGCAGGGTCTCCTCCGCCGGGGAGCCGGGGTCGGCCGTGTAGAGGACGACGTGCTGGTCGTGGTCGGTGATGTCCAAGACGTCGCAGTTGACGGTGACGGGGCCGACCAGCGGGTGGTTGATGGTCTTGCGCAGGGTCGGGATGGCGCGTACCTCGTGATCGGCCCAGAGGCGGGCGAACTCCGGGCTGCCGGCGAGCAGATCGTCCACCAGCGCGGCCACCTCGGGGTCGTCCGGGTAGCGGGCGGACACGGCGCGCAGGTGGCGGGCGGCGGCGTGCGAGAACGCCTCCGGGTCGGACAGGCTGTACCGCTCCCGGCTCCCGTCCGCAGGGCCGAGGAAGGCGCGGCGGACCAGGTTGCGCTCCGGGCGGGGCACGGCGGAGAAGTCCTCCAGCAGGGCGGCCGCCAGGTCGTTCCAGGCGATCACCTCGTAGGTCGCGGACAGCACCAGCGCCGCGGACCCGGGCAGCCGCCGGATGAGGTCGAGGATGCTCTGCCGCACCTCGCGGGAGGGCCCCGGCGGCGGGCCGGGCGGGGCGCCGGCCAGGTGGTGGAGGTGGTCACGCTCGGCGTCCGACAGCCGCAGCGCACGGGCCAGGCCGGCCAGCACCTCGCGCGAGGGCCGCGGGCCGCGGGCCTGTTCCAGCCGGGTGTAGTACTCGGTCGAGATGTACGCCAGCTGCGCCACCTCCTCGCGGCGCAGCCCCGGGGTGCGGCGGCGCGGCCCGGCGGGCAGTCCCACGTCGGCCGGGGCGATCCGCTCGCGTCTGCCGCGCAGGAAGTCGGCCAGCTCTCGTCGGTCCATGCCCCCAGTGTGCGCGGCTGCCGGGCGGCCGAGCCAGGTACCGCCGGTGCCTGGATGGGCTCCGCCGACCGGCGCAGGCTCGTCCCCATGGACAACTCACCCAGCACAGCCGGCACCGTCAACACCGACCACCAGGGCCAGGGCCTGCTGCGCGGCAAGGTCGCCCTCGTCACCGGCGCCGGACGCGGCATCGGGGCCGCCGCGGCGCGGCTGTTCGCCCGGGAGGGCGCCCGGGTGCTGCTCGCGGCCCGGACCGAGGCGCAGCTCAAGGCGGTGACCGAGGAGATCCGGGCGGCCGGCGGCACCGCCGGCCACGTGGTGTGCGACCTGGCCGACGCGACGAGCGTGCGGGCCGCCGTGGACCGCGCCGTCGACCTGTACGGCCGGCTCGACGTGGCCTTCAACAACGGCGCGACCGCCACCCCGCCCGGGCCGATGGACCAGGCCACCGAGGCCGACTTCGACCAGCTCTACGCGGTGAATCTCAGGGGCGTCTGGCTCGCCATGGCCGCCGAGGTCGCCGCCATCCGGGCCACCGCCGGTACCGGCGCCCTCGTCAACACCTCCTCCGTCGGCAGCCTGCGCGGCAACCCCGCGCTGCCCGCCTACGGCGCGATGAAGCGCGCGGTCAACAGCCTCACCGAGTCCGCGGCCGTCACGTACGGCCCGGAGGGCATCCGGGTCAACGCCATCGCCCCCGGCACCACGCTCACCGAGATGATCCGGGACTGGGACGAGCGGTCCCCCGGCATCGTCGACCAGCTCAACGCGCGCACCCCGCTGCGCCGCGCCGCCTCCTCCGACGAGGTCGCCGAGGCCGCCGCCTGGCTGCTCAGCGACCGCGCCTCCTACGTCACCGGCACGGTCCTCCCGGTGGACGGCGGCATGCACGCGGCCTGAGCGGGCCGGCCGGGTAGGCACCCGGCATGACGAAAGCCCTGCGCAGCATCGACCCGGCCCTGCCGCGCGACCGGCGTCCGGAGCTGGTCTGGTACACGTCGTACGGGTCCAACACCCACCTCGGCCGGCTCTCCGCCTACCTCGAGGGCGGGTGCCCGCCCGGTGCGGGCCGGTCCTACCCGGGCTGCCGGAACCCGGCGCCGCCCGCCCGCTCCCTGCCCGTCGAGCTGACCGGCGCGATGTACTTCGCCACCCGGTCGCCGGTGTGGCGGGGCGGCCGGGCCTTCTACGACCCCGGCGCGGACGGCCGGGTGCTGGCCCGGGCGCATCTGGTCACCGTCGAGCAGTTCGCCGACATCGCCGCCCAGGAGATGTACCGGGAGCCCGGCGGGGACGCCCTCGACCTGACCGAGGTGCTGACCCGGGGGCGGGCCGTGCTCGGGGACGGGCGGTACGAGACGCTGGTCTGCGCCGGGCAGCTCGACGGCCTGCCCGCCCTGACCTTCACCGCTCCCTGGGGTCTGCACGACGTGCCGTGGCTCGCCCCCTCCCTGCCCTACCTGCGGTTTCTCACCGCCGGGCTGCTCTGTGCCGGGGCCTGGGACGTGCCGGCCGTCGCCGGGTACGTCGCCGCCTGCCCCGGCGCGCGGGGCCACTGGTCGGCGGCGGAGCTGACCGCGCTGCTGGGGGCGCGGCCGTGACGGCGACAAATACGTTCGCCACTCTTTTGGCCGGGATGAGATCCTGGACTCCGTATGTCTACGCACCCCGCCCCCGCCCTCGGCGCCCTCGCCCCCCGTCTGACCGAGCTGTCGCTGCGCGACGCGCACCGGCTCGGCCGCAGGCTGGAAGGCGCGCGGAAGATCCGCAAGCCGGAGGCCCGCGCCGCCGTCCTCGCCGAGATCGAGGCGGAGGTCGACCGGGCCGAGCAGCGCATCGCCACCCGCCGCGCCCACCTGCCCACCGTCACCTATCCCGAGCAACTGCCCGTCAGCCGGCGACGGGACGCGATCGCGGACGCCATCCGGGATCACCAGGTCGTCATCGTCGCCGGTGAGACCGGGTCCGGGAAGACCACCCAGATCCCGAAGATCTGTCTCGACCTCGGCCGCGGGGTCAAGGGCATGATCGGGCACACCCAGCCACGCCGGCTCGCCGCCCGCACGGTCGCCGAGCGGGTCGCCGACGAGCTGGACACCCCGCTCGGCGAGGCCGTCGGCTGGAAGGTCCGCTTCACCGACCAGGTGAACCCGGACGCCACCTTCGTCAAGCTGATGACGGACGGCATCCTGCTCGCCGAGATCCAGACCGACCGCGAGCTGCGCGCCTACGACACGATCATCATCGACGAGGCGCACGAGCGGTCCCTCAACATCGACTTCCTGCTGGGGTACCTGGCGCAGCTGCTGCCCAAGCGGCCCGACCTCAAGGTCGTCATCACCTCCGCGACCATCGACCCGGAGCGCTTCTCCCGGCACTTCGGCAACGCGCCGATCATCGAGGTCAGCGGGCGTACGTACCCGGTCGAGGTGCGCTACCGCCCGCTGCTGGAGGAGGAGTCCGAGGACGCCGACCGGGACCAGATCACCGCGATCACCGACGCCGTCGAGGAGCTGATGGGCGAGGGGAAGGGCGACATCCTCGTCTTCCTCTCCGGCGAGCGGGAGATCCGGGACACCGCCGACGCGCTGGAAAAGAAGAAGTACCGCTTCACCGAAGTACTCCCGCTCTACGCCCGGCTCTCGCACGCCGAGCAGCACCGGGTGTTCCAGCGGCCCGCGGCAGGCACAGCGCGCAGGATCGTGCTGGCGACCAACGTCGCCGAGACCTCGCTGACCGTCCCCGGCATCAAGTACGTCATCGACCCCGGCTTCGCCCGGATCTCCCGCTACAGCCACCGCACCAAGGTCCAGCGGCTGCCCATCGAGCCGGTCTCGCAGGCCAGCGCCAACCAGCGCAAGGGGCGCTGCGGGCGGACCAGCGACGGCATCTGCATCCGGCTGTACAGCGAGGACGACTTCCTGGCCCGGCCGGAGTTCACCGACGCGGAGATCCTGCGGACCAATCTCGCCTCCGTCATCCTGCAGATGACCGCGGCGGACCTCGGCGACATCGAGAAGTTCCCCTTCATCGACCCGCCGGACCACCGCAACATCCGCGACGGTGTGCAGCTGCTCCAGGAGCTGGGCGCGCTCGACCCGGCGCAGAAGGACCCGCGCAAGCGGCTCACCGACACCGGCCGCAAGCTGGCCCAGCTCCCGGTCGACCCGCGGCTGGCCCGGATGGTCCTGGAGGCCGACAAGAACGGCTGTGCCCGCGAGGTCATGGTGATAGCCGCCGCGCTCTCCATCCAGGACCCGCGCGAGCGCCCCTCCGACAAGCAGACCCAGGCCGACCAGCAGCACGCCCGCTTCCGCGACGAGACCAGCGACTTCCTGGCCTTCCTCAACCTCTGGCGCTACCTGCGCGAACAGCAGAAGGAGCGCGGTTCCTCGGCCTTCCGCCGGATGTGCAAGCAGGAGTTCCTCAACTTCCTGCGCATCCGCGAATGGCAGGACATCTACACGCAGTTGCGCACGGTCGCCAAGCAGATGGGCATCCACCTCAACGAGGACGACGCGCCCGGCGACCGCGTCCATGTCTCCCTCCTCGCGGGCCTGCTCTCCCACGTCGGCATGAAGGACGTGAAGGAGGGCGCGAAGAACGAGTACGTCGGCGCCCGCAACGCCAAGTTCGCGATCTTCCCCGGCTCGGCGCTGTTCAAGAAGCCGCCGCGGTTCGTGATGTCGGCCGAGCTGGTGGAGACCAGCCGGCTGTGGGCCCGGGTCAACGCCAGGATCGAGCCCGAGTGGGTCGAGCCGCTCGCCGGGCACCTGCTGAAGCGCACGTACAGCGAACCGCACTGGGAGAAGGACCAGGCGGCGGTGATGGCGTACGAGAAGGTCACGCTGTACGGCGTACCGATCGTCGCGCAGCGGAAGGTGAACTACGGGCGGATCGACCCCGAGGTCAGCCGCGAGCTGTTCATCCGCAACGCGCTGGTCGAGGGCGACTGGCGCACCCACCACAAGTTCTTCGCCGACAACCGCAGGCTGCTCACCGAGGTCGAGGAGCTGGAGCACCGCGCCCGGCGCCGGGACATCCTCGTCGACGACGAGACGCTCTTCGACTTCTACGACCAGCGGGTGCCCGAACACGTCGTCTCCGGCGCGCACTTCGACTCCTGGTGGAAGCACAAGCACCGCGAGCAGCCCGACTTCCTCGACTTCGAGCGCGAGATGCTCATCAACGAGAAGGCGGGCGCGGTCACCAAGGACGACTATCCGGACACCTGGCGGCAGGGGCCGCTGAAGTTCCGGGTGACGTACCAGTTCGAGCCGGGCGCGGACGCCGACGGCGTGACCGTGCACATCCCGCTCCAGGTGCTCAACCAGGTCACCGACGAGGGCTTCGAGTGGCAGATCCCGGGCCTGCGGGACCAGGTGGTCACCGAGCTGATCCGGTCGCTGCCCAAGCCGATCCGGCGCAATTACGTGCCGGCCCCGGACTACGCCCACAAGTTCCTCCAGCGGGCGGTGCCGTTGCAGGAGCCGCTGACCACGACCATGGCGCGCGAGCTGAAGCGGATGGTCGGCGTGCCCTTCGAGGCCGAGGACTTCGACTGGGACCGGGTCCCCGACCATCTGAAGATCACCTTCCGGATCGTCGACGAACGGCGCCGGAAGCTGGCCGAGGACAAGGACCTCCAGGCGCTGAAGCTGCGGCTGCGGCCCAAGGCGCGCAAGGCCCTCTCGCAGGCCGCCGCCGCGACCGCCGAGCGGCAGGGCGGCGAGTCCCTGGAGCGCACCGGCCTGACCGACTGGACGATCGGCACGCTCAGCCGCGTCTTCGAGACCCGCCGCGCCGGACAGCCGGTGAAGGCGTACCCGGCCCTCGTGGACGACGGCGACACGGTCTCCGTCCGCCTCTTCGACACCGAGGACGAGCAGGCGCAGGCGATGTGGAAGGGCACCCGGCGGCTGATCCTGCGCAACATTCCGGTCAACCCCGCGAAGTTCGCTTCCGAAAAGCTCACCAACCAGCAGAAGCTGGGGCTGTCGGCGAACCCGCACGGCTCGATCCAGGCCCTGTTCGACGACTGCGCGATGGCGGCGGCGGACCGGCTGATGGCCGACTTCGGCGGGCCGGCCTGGGACGAGGAGTCCTACCGGAAGCTGTACGACAAGGTCCGCGCGGAGATCGTCGACACGACCGTCCGCGCGGTCGGGCAGGTGCAGCAGGTGCTGGCCGCCTGGGGGGCCGCCGAACGCCGTCTGAAGGCCGCCCGCAGCCCCGCGCTGCTGGCCAACCTCCAGGACGTACGGGGGCAGCTGGACGCCCTGGTGAAGCCGGGGTTCGTGACGGAGGCCGGCCTGCGGCGGCTGCCGGACCTGATGCGGTACCTGATCGCGGTGGACCGGCGGCTCCAGCAGATGCCGACGGGGGTCCAGCGGGACACGTCCCGGATGGCGAAGGTGCACGAGATGCGGGACGAGTACGCGTGGCTGCTGGAGCAGTTGCCGCCGGGGCGGCCGGTGCCGCAGCAGGTCCTGGACATCCGGTGGATGATCGAGGAGCTGCGGGTCAGCTACTTCGCGCACGCGCTGGGCACGGCGTACCCGGTCTCCGACAAGCGGATCGTGAAGGCGATCGACGCGGCGGCGCCGTGACGGGGCCGTGACGGGGCCTCTACGGAGGGTGAGTTCGACCAGGACACTCACCCTCCTGTACAGTCTCATCTCGCGACGCAAGAGCAAGTGAGGCGCCGCGAAACCTGGTCCTGTGGAGCAGCTTGGAGTGCTCGCCACCCTGTCAAGGTGGAGGCCGCGGGTTCAAATCCCGTCAGGACCGCAGTGAAGCCCCGCACCAACTGGTGCGGGGTTTTTTTCTCCCTCACCCCTCGCCACCCTGTCAAGATGGAGGCCGCGCCCGCGGCGCAGCCGCAGTCGGGTACAGCAAATCCCGTCAGGACCGCAGTAAAAAGAGGCCCGCGCCTACAGCGCGGGCCTCTTTCGCGCGCCCGTGTCGCCCAAGGCGCCCTTGACGCCGCCCCCTTCGCCGGATACCCCGGAAGAAGCAGGGCCCGTTCCCCGTGTGGCCCACCGGAGGTGGCGTATGGCGGCATCGGCGCGGCACGAGACCCGGGCGTTGCTCCGGGCGCATCTGGCGGCCGCCTCGCCCTACGGTCATCTGACGCGCCACTGCCCGGTCTGCCACCGTCTGCTGCGGCTGGCGATGGATTCCGCCCCGCAGTCGCCGACGGGCCGTCAGGAGGGCGCGCAGCGCGCCCCCGCCCCCGGCGTATGACCGGCCGCCGGCGCCAACGTCCTTGTGTCCGGGGGCCGATGGGAACCCACCCCTCCTCTAGCGCACATATGCCACCGCCAACAACCCGCTCGGCATGTGACGGGTGTCACCGTACTCATTTCTGAAACGGTGACGCTTACACCTCTCCTACAACTGGTCAATTTAATATGTGCAATTGTACCGACCTGAGGAGTCCTTCACAGCCGATCCGACAGCCCCGCCCAGACTCCGACAAGGCCGCTCACAGAACCCCGCGTCGGCCCTCACCCCGCCTGTCACCAGGCACAAAAAAGATCGCGCTGGACCCGGCGGAGTCCAGCGCGATCGACGACACATGGGGCACGGGATCTGTTGGGGCAGATCCCCGCGTCGTGTGGAGCTGTTGGGCCCGGACGCCGTAGCAGGTGGGGGGACCTGCCGTGCTGTCCGGTTATGCGGTGGTTCAGGCCTCGCTGCGCTGCTGCGGGATGCCCGCGAGCAGTGCGCGGACCTCAGCCTCGCGGTAACGGCGGTGTCCGCCGAGCGTGCGGATCGACGTGAGCTTGCCGGCCTTCGCCCAGCGCGTGACCGTCTTCGGGTCGACGCGGAACATGGTGGCGACCTCGGCGGGGGTCAGCAGCGGCTCGGCATCAGGGGTGCGAGCGGTCATGAGCGGCCTCCTCGGGAGAACCGAACCATCTCGGTTCTTTCCTCTAAATTCTGCACCTTGACCCGCGTTGCCCGAAATGGCGGACGCGAGTCGAGTCGGTTATAGGACGAACGGCTTGTCCTCGGCACTACAACTACACCATCTGTCCAGCCACGTCGGCCAAACCGATGGAATTGCCCTCCCAGGTGTTCATCAGCGACGGATGCCGATGGACCATGCCATAGCGGACAGTCACGCCGGTGTGACGATCAGTCACACCGGCGATCAGGGGTCACTAGACCCCCCAAAGCACGCATTGCCGAGAATCCGCCCACAGTGCACCACAGCGGGACGGACGGAGCCCTCCCCGGACTCCTTGTCCTATTTTGGCACGAGGAGGGGCAAGCGACGCAAGGGTGGAGTACGTGCGGTCCGTCACGCTTGAGTCATACGCCCGGATCGGGACTTACGTCCCACGCCGAGATGACGACGAGAAGAACCGGGGATCACCCGGAGTGAGTGACGAAACCCCAAAACGGGCGTCACGTCAAACGTCAGTTCGCAGAGCGCCGGTCCCGGACCGCCCGCCACCGCTCCACCAGCCGCCCGTACGCGGCCCCCGCGGTCGCCCCGTCGCCGTGCCGCAGCGCGTCGATGCCCTCGGCGACGTCCGCCGCGGAGTGGTCGGCCGCCAGCGCCCCGGGCGGCACCGCGTGCACCAGGCCGCCGTAGTCCAGCTCCACCACGGAGCGCGGATGGAACTCCTCCAGCCAGCGCCCCACGTCCACCAGACCGTCGATCAGCGGCCCCTCGTCCATCGCCTCCCGCAGCGCCCGCAGCCCGCGCGCCACCCGGCGCCGGGCCTGCACCATCGGCGTGCGGTAGCGCAGCACCGGCGCCGCCTCGGGCGGATCGCCGCCGCCCTCGTCGTACTCCCGCTCCTCGTCGGCGACGAGCACGAACCAGTTGATCGGCACCTGCCAGGTGGCCGTGCGGATCCACGGGCGGGCGTCGGGGTTGCGCTCCAGCCAGCGGTCGTAGTCCTGGGCCGCCTGGCGGCGCAGCAGCGCCGGCAGCAGGGCGTCCAGGACCGGCTCGGGAAAGTCCTCCGGCAGCTCCTCCAGGGCCTGCCAGCCGCGCAGCCGGGTGCGCCAGGGGCAGACGCAGACCACGCCGTCGGACTCCAGCACGAACGCGTCCGCGCTCTCGTGCACCGACACCGGCACCGGCGGGGTGGGCAGCAGGTCGGCCAGTGAACGGCGCAGCTCGTCCTGGTACGAGGGCAGGTCGGTCCGGCGGGCGTACCGCGACCAGTGGCCGCGCTCCGGCTCGGGGAAGGCGGCCAGCGGCTCGTACACGCGCAAGTACGCCGCGTACGGGACGATCAGCGAGGACACCTTGGGCACGCCTGCTCCCTCCCCCGCGCACCGCCGGGAAAACCTGCCGGGCCCGGTCGCCCACGCGCGCGGAATGCTCGGAAGATCGTCCCACGGCCGTACTCCGTGCGGAGGTGATCCTCAGCACTGTGCGGCGGGCGGGCCTCGGCAGGCCCTAATCTCGTGCCCAGTCCCGCCCACCCGTCCGGGACCGCCTCCACCAGCCGCTACTTACTCAGGAGTCACCACCGTGACCGACGTAACCGGCGCGCCTGCTGATGTACTGCACACCCTGTTCCACTCGGACCAGGGCGGTCATGAGCAAGTCGTGCTCTGCCAGGACCGGGCCACCGGTCTCAAGGCCGTCATCGCCGTCCACTCCACCGCCCTGGGCCCCGCGCTCGGCGGCACCCGCTTCTACCCGTACCCGACGGAGGCGGCGGCGGTCGCCGACGCGCTGAACCTCGCCCGCGGGATGTCCTACAAGAACGCCATGGCCGGGCTGGACCACGGCGGCGGCAAGGCCGTGATCATCGGCGACCCGGAGCTGGTCAAGACCGAGGAACTGCTGCTCGCGTACGGCCGGTTCGTGGCCTCGCTCGGCGGGCGCTACGTCACCGCCTGCGACGTCGGCACGTACGTGGCGGACATGGATGTCGTCGCGCGCGAGTGCCGCTGGACCACCGGGCGCTCCCCGGAGCACGGCGGGGCCGGCGACTCCTCCGTGCTCACCGCCTTCGGCGTCTACCAGGGGATGCGGGCCGCCGCCCAGCACCTGTGGGGCGACCCGTCGCTGCGGGACCGGACGGTGGGCATCGCGGGCGTCGGCAAGGTCGGCCGCCATCTGGTCGGCCATCTGCTGGCCGAGGGCGCCCGGGTGGTGATCACGGACGTGCGGGAGGCGGCCGTGCGGCGGATCGCCGACGAGCACCCGGCGGTCCGGGTGGTCGCCGACACCGAGGCGCTGATCCGGGTCGAGGGCCTGGACGTCTACGCCCCCTGCGCGCTCGGCGGCGCGCTCAGCGACAGCTCGGTGCCGGTGCTCACCGCCCAGGTGGTCTGCGGGGCCGCCAACAACCAGCTCTCCCACCCCGGTGTGGAGAAGGACCTCGCGGACCGCGGCATCCTCTACGCGCCGGACTACGTGGTGAACGCCGGCGGCGTCATCCAGGTCGCCGACGAGCTGCACGGCTTCGACTTCGACCGGTGCAGGGCGAAGGCCGCGGGCATCTACGACACCACGCTCGCCATATTCGCACGTGCGAAGGAGGACGGGATTCCGCCGGCCGCGGCGGCCGACCGGATCGCCGAGCAGCGGATCGCCGGGGCCCGCGGCCGGGGCTGACCGGACGGGTCCCGGAGGGGGCGGGCGGTACCCGCCGGGGCCCGGTTGGAGAGAACTCTCACTTCTACCGGCGGGTCGACCGTCCAGAAGTGGTTAAAATCGCCGTTGACCAGCGAGGACGGGGCGCCTCGAAGGACTCGGACGCGGGCCCGTCCTGCGGGCGACGTACCGTATGGGCGTGGGCTCAGGTACCGTGGAAGCCCTACGGACCGGTCTCTCTGCGGAGAGCCCGTTCCGGACCATGAACGCGTGTCAAGACTCTGGGGCCGTCGAGCCCCGTCGTTGAGGGGGTCGAGCCATGGGGCGCGGCCGGGCCAAGGCCAAGCAGACGAAGGTCGCCCGCCAGCTGAAGTACAACAGCGGTGGGACTGATCTCTCCCGCCTGGCCGAGGAGCTGGGCGCATCGACGTCGAGTCCGCAACCGCCTAACGGCGAGCGGTTCGAGGACGATGAGCAGGACGACGACGATTTGTACTCCCGGTACGCCGACCTCTATGAGGACGACGACGAGGGAGACGAGGACGGACAGTCCTCACAGCAGCGTCGCGGCGCTTGACCTTGTACTGAACATTGGCCCGGTCGGTGACCTCTGTCACCGACCGGCTTCTGTGCTGTCCGCCGGGTTCACCTCGTGGCCCGGCGGTTCTCAGCCTGTTACTCAGACCGCGTAGTCACCGACCAGCGCGGCGCCGTCGGCGTGCTCGCCACGCCCGGTGATCTCGCCGGCCACCCAGGCGTCCACGCCGCGGTCGGCCAGGGTCGTCAGGGCCACGTCCGCGGCCTCCTGCGGCACGATCGCGATCATGCCGACGCCCATGTTCAGCGTCTTCTCCAGCTCCAGGCGCTGCACCCGGCCGGTCCGGCCGACCAGGTCGAAGATCGCGCCCGGGGTCCAGGTGGAGCGGTCCACGGTCGCGTGCAGACCGTCCGGGATCACCCGGGCCAGGTTGGCGGCGAGGCCGCCGCCGGTGATGTGGCTGAAGGCGTGCACGTCGGTGGTGCGGGTGAGGGCCAGGCAGTCCAGCGAGTAGATCTTCGTCGGCTCCAGGAGTTCCTCGCCGAGGGTGCGGCCGAGGTCGTCGTGGTGCGCGTCCAGGGCCAGACCGGCCTGGTTCAGCAGGACGTGGCGGACGAGTGAGTACCCGTTCGAGTGAAGCCCGGAGGCGGCCAGGGCGATCACCGCGTCGCCCTCGCGGATCCGGTCCGGGCCGAGCAGCCGGTCGGCCTCCACGACGCCCGTACCGGCGCCGGCCACGTCGAAGTCGTCCGGGCCCAGCAGGCCGGGGTGCTCGGCGGTCTCGCCGCCGACCAGGGCGCAGCCGGCCAGCACACAGCCCTCGGCGATGCCCTTGACGATCGCGGCGACCCGCTCGGGGTGCACCTTGCCGACGCAGATGTAGTCGGTCATGAACAGCGGCTCGGCGCCGCACACCACGATGTCGTCCATGACCATGGCGACCAGGTCGTGGCCGATGGTGTCGTAGACGCCGAGCTGCCGGGCGATGTCGACCTTGGTGCCGACGCCGTCGGTGGCGGAGGCGAGCAGCGGGCGCTCGTACTTCTTCAGGGCGGAGGCGTCGAAGAGGCCGGCGAAGCCGCCGAGGCCGCCGAGCACCTCGGGGCGCCGGGTCTTCTTGACCCATTCCTTCATGAGTTCGACGGCGCGGTCGCCCGCCTCGATGTCTACGCCCGCGGCCGCGTAGCTGGCACCAGTTGTGTCAGGCATGACGATAAGAACCTTTGTGTCGTACGGCAGGTGGTGCGGACGGACGGCTACGGGCGACGGATGGCGTCGGTGGCGGCCGTACCGGCGGGCCCGGCGGCCAGCTCGGTCTCCAGGAGCTGCTTGCCGAGCAGCTCGGGGTCGGGCAGCTCCATCGGGTACTCGCCGTCGAAGCAGGCGCGGCACAGGTTGGGCTTGGCGATGGTGGTCGCCTCGATCATGCCGTCGATGGAGATGTACGCCAGCGAGTCGGCGCCCATGGAGGTGGCGATCTCGTCGACGCTCATGCCGTTGGCGATGAGCTCGGCGCGGGTGGCGAAGTCGATGCCGAAGAAGCAGGGCCACTTCACCGGCGGGGAGGAGATCCGGATGTGCACCTCGGCGGCGCCGGCCTCGCGGAGCATGCGGACCAGGGCCCGCTGGGTGTTGCCGCGCACGATGGAGTCGTCGACGACGACCAGCCGCTTGCCCTTGATGACTTCCTTCAGGGGGTTCAGCTTCAGCCGGATGCCGAGCTGGCGGATGGTCTGCGAGGGCTGGATGAACGTACGTCCGACGTAGGCGTTCTTCACCAGACCGGCGCCGAACGGGATGCCGGACGCCTCGGCGTAGCCGATCGCGGCGGGGGTGCCGGACTCCGGGGTCGCTATGACCAGGTCGGCGTCGGCGGGGGCTTCCTTGGCCAGTTTGCGGCCCATCTCCACGCGGGAGAGGTACACGTTCCGGCCGGCGATGTCGGTGTCCGGGCGGGCCAGGTAGACGTACTCGAAGACACAGCCCTTGGGCTTCGCGTCCGCGAATCGGGAGGAGCGCAGGCCCTTCTCGTCGATGGCGACGAACTCGCCCGGCTCGATCTCGCGGACGTAGGAGGCACCGCAGATGTCGAGGGCGGCGGACTCGGAGGCGACCACCCAGCCGCGCTCCAGGCGGCCGAGGACCAGCGGGCGGATGCCCTGCGGGTCGCGGGCGGCGTAGAGGGTGCCCTCGTCCATGAAGACCAGGGAGAAGGCGCCGCGCACCTGGGGCAGGACCGCGTGCGCGGCCGCCTCGATGGTCAGCGGCTTGCCGTCGTCGTCGGCCTGGGCCGCGAGCAGCGCGGTGAGCAGGTCGGTGTCGTTGGTCGCCGCGACGCGCGGCGAGCGGCCCTCCTGCTTGGGCAGGTCGGCGACCATCTCGGCGAGCTGGGCGGTGTTGACGAGGTTGCCGTTGTGACCGAGCGCGATCGAGCCGTGCGCGGTGGCCCGGAACGTCGGCTGGGCGTTCTCCCACACGGAGGCGCCGGTGGTCGAGTAGCGGGCGTGTCCGACCGCGATGTGACCCTGGAGCGAACCGAGTGAGGTCTCGTCGAAGACCTGGGAAACCAGGCCCATGTCCTTGAAGACGAGGATCTGGGAGCCGTTGCTGACCGCGATTCCCGCGGATTCCTGGCCCCGATGCTGGAGGGCGTAGAGCCCGAAGTACGTGAGCTTGGCGACCTCTTCGCCGGGAGCCCAGACACCGAAGACGCCGCATGCGTCCTGGGGGCCCTTCTCGCCGGGAAGCAGATCGTGATTGAGTCGACCGTCACCACGTGGCACGTCTTCGAGTGTAGGCGAGACCGGCGGCTGAGCCGAATGGGGGAGCCTGCCGCCACCGTGCGTCACCGGTCGGCGGCGGCCCGTACGGTCGTGCCGTTTTCGCTGGTCAGGGTGAGGGTCTGCTGGTCGATCCGATAGTCGATCCGGCGGCCGAAAAGTCCTGCCAGGCGCTTCTCGGTGGCCATGAGTGAGTCTTCGCACATCATTCGGGTGGTGGTGGGCGCGCCCACGGTGATATGCCCGTCGCGGACCGTGGCCTTCGCCCGGACCCGGTTGCAGCCGAGGCTGCCGGTGACGGTGCCCGCCTCCCGGTCGAAGGTGAGGTGCGCGCGGCCGGCCGTGTCCGGGGCGGTGATCCGCCAGGTGGTGCCGTCCAGGGCGGTGTCCTGCCGCTCGCTGAGCCGGACGGTGTCGCCGTCGGCGGTGGTGAGGGTCAGCCGGCCGTCGTCGACCTCGGTGCTGAGGGGGCCGGCGGTGAGGGTGCGGGCGAGGGTCCGCTCGTCCCGTACGGAGTGGTCCGCGCAGGCCATCGCGGTGGCCTCGGCGTCGCTCAGCCGGACCCGGTCGCCGTCGACGGACGCCTTGGCGTGGAAGTCGTTGCAGCCGTAGCTGCCCTCGGCCGTGCCGTCGGCGCCGATGGTCAGGTGGGCGCCGGCCGGGAGCGGGCGTTTCTCGCCGTCGGCGGTGACGCTGTCGACGCTCCAGCGGACGCCGGTGATCCGGTCGGCGGCGGTCTCGGTCGCGGCCGGGGCGCCGCCGCCGTCCGCCTGCTCGGCGCCGCAGGCCGCCGCGAGCGGGAGGAGCGCGGCGGCCACCATCGTGGTCGTGTGTCGCTTCAGCCTGTACATGACCGTTCGACGGGCGGGCGGAGGAACCGGTTCCCGTCAGCTGAGGACCGGCAGCAGAGCGGCGAGGTCGGCCCGCTCGCCGCTCGCCCGCACCTTCCCGCCGCTGACCGCGTCCGCCCAGGCCAGCCGCCCGGTGGCGAGCCGGAGCCAGCTGAGCGGGTCGGTCTCGACCACGTTGGGCGGGGTGCCCCGGGTGTGCCGGGGGCCCTCGACGCACTGCACGACGGCGTACGGCGGCACCCGCACCTCGGTCGCGCCGCCGGGCGCCTTGACGGCGAGCGCGTCGGCCAGCAGCCGGGTGGCGGTGGCCAGCGCCTGCCGGTCGAAGGGGAGGTCGAGGCCGGGTACGGCGGCGTTCAGGTCGTCGGTGTGCACGACCAGTTCGACGGTGCGGGTGACCAGGTAGTCGTCGAGCGGCAGGGCGCCCGCGTTGGTCTGGAGGAGCCGGCCGCCGGGGTGCGCGGCGAGCAGGGCGCGCAGGCTGTCGTCGACGCCGGCGAGGTAGCCGTCGAGGTCGGGGTGGTCGGCGGCGAGCCGCCGGGTGAAGTCGGCGATCGCGGCCGCCTTGCCGCCGGTGGCGAACGCCCACTCGGTGACCTGGACGTCCTGCTTCGGCGGGGCCGGCCGGTCCAGGGCGCGGTGCACGGCGGTGAGCGCCATGCCGAGGTGCGCGACCAGCTCCCGTACGGTCCAGTCACCGAGCCGGGTCGGCCGTGCGAGCTGCTCGGGGGTGAGGTCGCGGACCGCTTCCCGGACGGTGCCGAACTGGGCGTGGACGGCGGCGCGGGTGCGGGCGGGGTCGTAGCTGCGGGGGCGTTTCCTGGACGTCGTCGGCATGGGAGTGAGCCTATGCGCGGGGTTTCGCGGGGCGGCTACGGTTTCAGGCGCAGGGCGAGCGAGTAGAGGCGGGTGATCTGGTCGCCGCTGCCGTTGTCGTCGGAGACCAGGTACAGCGGGCGCCAGCCCTGGTACTCGCCGGTGGTCCACTCCTTGCCCACGGCCATCCCCTCCACGTTGTCGACCAGCGGGTTGCCGGGTTTGGAGCCGGGGGCGGCGACCGCGCCGGGGCCGCCGGACGGGCAGGCGGACAGGGTGAGGACCGGCGTCGCGTGGGTGAAGACGTCCGCGGGGACGTCGAAGAGGGAGTCGTCCTCGCTCACGTCGCGGGCGCCGTCGAGGGAGACCTGGACGACCCGGATGGAGCTGCCGAGGTCGGAGGTGTACTCGCGTTCCAGGGCGAGCAGGTTTCCGGCGTTGTCGAGGGCGGCCAGTTCCACCAGGTTCATCCCGTCGCCGGCCAGATAGCCGTACTGCTCGTCCGGCTGGTAGGTGCCGCCGGGGGTCCCGGTGTAGCGCAGGATGCGGATCTGGGGGCGGCCGCGCTGGTCGCCGTCGGCGGCCAGCGGCGCCTCCCAGCCGGCGTAGAGGTGCTTGCCGTCCGGGGAGATGGTGAGCGACTCGAGGCCGCGGCCGGACTGGGCACTGCCGTCCGGCCAGTACCGCAGCTCCTTCGGGATCGGGAAGTCCTTGCCGAGCTGCTGGCCGGTGGCGATGTCGAAGCGGCGGATCGCCGGGGCGTCCTCGGAGGCGACCAGCGCGGTCTTTCCGCCCTGCTCGATGACGAGGCCCTCGCCGTCGGGCAGGTTCTTGGGGAACTGGGTGCCGTCCGGGCGGCGCAGGGTGTGCGCGGTGCCGGCGACCGGGTTCAGGTCGAAGGGGGTGCCGAGGCGGACCGGGAAGAGCAGGCCGGGGTCGTTGTCGGCGAGGGCGAACGCCTCGACGCCGCTCTCGCTCTCGGCGGTGAGGGCGAGGGCGGACAGGCCCTCGATCTCCTCGTAGTCGACGTTCTTCTTGTCCAGTGCGTCGGAGTGGTCGAGGAGGACCGCGCGGGGCACCGGGGCGTTGGTGGGATGGCCGCCGCACTTGCCGGCCGCGGCCGCGGGGTGCGCGGTGTGCCACCAGTCGACGGCACCGGGTGCGCCGAGCCCGACGGCGAGCCCGGCCGTCGCGGCGGCCAGTGTCCACAGCAGGACGCGGAGCCGGCTGGGCGGGGGCTCGGGGGCGGGCCGCGGGGTCAGCGGCGGCAGCACCGCCACGTTGCGGGCGAAGTCCAGCCCGCCGACGCCGTTGCGGTCCTCGTCCTGCGGTTCCTGCGGCACTTTGAGCTTCATGTCCGCGATGCGCTGCTTCACCGCCTGGAAGAGCGCGTGCAGGCTCAGCATCTCGGGGCCGTCCGGCACCCCCTGCCGCAGTACGTCCACGAACGCCCCGGTGAAGACCGTGGCGTGCTTCGGGTTCGGGGCGTGCGAGGGGCGGTCCTTCGGGGCGGAGGTCATGACGTACGAGCCGGTGATGTCGTGCAGCGTGCCCAGCGCCATCTCGCTCAGGTCGTCCGCGCCGCCCATCTCGGTGAGGACCTTGCCGCTGAAGCAGCAGTCGAGCAGCAGCACGTGGTGCTTGACGGTCGCCCCGCTGCCGATGGCCCGGTTGACGTCGCCGGCCCGCACGCACTTGTCCGGCCGGTCCTCCTCGGACTCGGGCAGGGTGAGCAGGAGCTGGGTCTCCCGGCGGTCGATGAGGCCGTGGCCCGCGTAGTAGACGATCAGCGTGTCCTCGGCCTTGCCGGCCGCCTCGTAGATCGGGTCGGTCAGCTCGGCTCCGGTGGCCGGGTTCTCGACCGTGCGGACCCGGTCCTCGGCGATGCCCCAGATCTCCGGGTCGATGAGCGCGGCCCGCAGCGCGGTGAGGTTGTGGCGGACGCTGCGCAGCTCGGCGAGGTGCGTGTACTCGTCCACGCCGATCAGTACGACGTAGGTGCGGTCGGGGTCGATGCGGCCGCGCGGGGCGGCGGCGGGGCCGGCCGTGGTCACGCCTGCGCCTCATCGGACTCGTCCGGGACCTCGCCGCGCAGCCTGCGCACCAGGTCCTCGACCTCGGCCGGGTCGGCGCCGACGACCTGGACGGTGACCGCGGGCGGCGTACTCTGCCCGCGGCTTCGCCGCCAGGCCAGGTACGACAGCGGCAGCTGGAGGACGCCGGCCGCGCTGGAGACCACCGCGAAGATCAGCTCCAGCTCCGGACTCATCCGGCCCGGGGTGTCGGCGAGGACCGGCTCCAGCGCGACGTGGCCGCGCAGCGCCCGGTCGTCGGTGAGCCAGCCGAGCAGTGACCGCAGTTCCTGTTCCTGATCGGGTCCGTCCGCCTGGAACCTGATCCGCAACCGCTCACCCATCGGCCCCCACCCAGGTGTTTCCGTCGCACGCACGCCTTCAGGTTGGCACAACCACCGTGCCCGGCAGGACGATTCAGGAAACCCGGACGGCACAGACGAAAACAGGCCACCGTTCCGGTCCCTCGCGGGGGCCCGGAACGGTGGCCCGACCGGCCTCGGCGTTATGCCAGCAGCGCCGGGATGGTGCCCTCGTGCGCCTCGCGCAGCTCGGTCAGCGGCAGCGCGAACTCGCCCTGGACCTCGACCGCGTCCCCGTCCACGACCCCGACCCGGGTGGCGGGCAGGCCGCGCGCGCCGCACATGTCGGTGAAGCGCAGCTCCTCCGAGCGCGGCACGGCGACGACCGCCCGGCCGGCCGACTCGGAGAACAGGAACGTGAAGGCGTCCAGACCGTCCGGTACGACGAGCCGGGCGCCCTTGCCGCCCAGCAGCGCCGACTCCACGACCGCCTGGACCAGACCGCCGTCCGACAGGTCGTGCGCCGAGTCGATCATGCCGTCCCGGGAGGCGGAGATCAGGATCTCGGCGAGCAGCCGCTCGCGCTCCAGGTCGACCTTGGGCGGCAGGCCGCCGAGGTGGTCGTGGATCACCTGGGACCAGGCCGAGCCGCCGAACTCCTCGGCCGTGTCGCCGAGTAGGTAGAGCAGCTGGCCGTCCTCCTGGAAGGCGACCGGGGTGCGGCGGGCCACGTCGTCGATGACGCCGAGGACGGCCACCACCGGGGTGGGGTGGATGGCGGCCTCGCCGGTCTGGTTGTAGAGCGAGACGTTGCCGCCGGTCACCGGGGTGCCGAGCTGCTGGCAGCCGTCCGCGAGGCCCCGGATGGCCTCCGCGAACTGCCACATGACGGCCGGGTCCTCGGGCGAGCCGAAGTTCAGGCAGTCGGAGACGGCGAGCGGCTTGGCGCCGGTCGTGGCGACGTTGCGGTACGCCTCCGCCAGCGCGAGCTGGGCGCCGGTGTACGGGTCGAGCTTGGCGTACCGGCCGTTGCCGTCCGTGGCGATGGCGACGCCGAGGCCGGTCTCCTCGTCGACGCGGATCATGCCGGAGTCCTCGGGCTGGGCGAGGACGGTGTTGCCCTGCACGAAGTGGTCGTACTGCTGGGTGATCCACTTCTTGCTGGCCTGGTTGGGGGACGAGACCAGCTTCAGGACCTGGTCCTTCAGCTCCTCGCCGGTCCCCGGCCGGGGCAGCTTGCCCGCGTCGTCGGCCTGGAGGGCGTCCTGCCAGTCGGGGCGGGCGTAGGGGCGCTCGTAGACCGGGCCGTCGTGCGCGACGGTGCGCGGGTCGACGTCGACGATCTTGCCGCCGTGCCAGAAGATCTCCAGCCGGTCGCCGTCGGTCACTTCCCCGATGACGGTGGCGATGACGTCCCACTTGTCGCAGATCTCCAGGAAGCGGTCGACCTTCGCCGGCTCCACGACCGCGCACATCCGCTCCTGCGACTCGCTCATGAGGATCTCCTCGGGCGAGAGCGTGGAGTCGCGCAGCGGTACGTCGTCCAGGGTGACGCGCATCCCGCCGGAGCCGTTGGAGGCCAGCTCGGAGGTGGCGCAGGACAGACCGGCCGCGCCGAGGTCCTGGATGCCGACGACGAGCTTCTCGGCGAACGCCTCCAGGGTGCACTCGATGAGCAGCTTCTCCTGGAAGGGGTCGCCGACCTGGACGGCGGGGCGCTTGGAGGGCTTGCCCGTGCCATCGGCACTATTGGAATCAGTGTCGAAGGTCTCGCTCGCCAGGATGGAGGCGCCGCCGATGCCGTCGCCGCCGGTGCGGGCCCCGTAGAGGATGACCTTGTTGCCGGCGCCGGACGCCTTGGCGAGGTGGATGTCCTCGTGTCGCATGACGCCGATGGCACCGGCGTTGACCAGCGGATTGCCCTGGTAGCAGGCGTCGAAGACGACCTCGCCGCCGATGTTGGGCAGGCCCAGGCAGTTGCCGTAGCCGCCGATGCCGGCCACGACGCCGGGCAGCACGCGCCTGGTGTCGGGGTGGTCGGCGGCGCCGAACCGCAGCGGGTCGACGACCGCGACCGGGCGGGCGCCCATCGCGATGATGTCGCGGACGATGCCGCCGACGCCGGTGGCCGCGCCCTGGTAGGGCTCGACGTAGGAGGGGTGGTTGTGCGACTCGACCTTGAAGGTCACGGCGTAACCCTGGCCGACGTCCACGACGCCCGCGTTCTCCCCGATGCCGACGAGCATCGCGTCGCTCTGCGGGGCCTTCTCGCCGAACTGGCGGAGGTGGACCTTCGAGGACTTGTACGAGCAGTGCTCGGACCACATCACCGAGTACATGGCGAGTTCGGCGCCGGTGGGACGGCGGCCGAGGATCTCGACGACCCGCTCGTACTCGTCCTTCTTCAGGCCCAGTTCGGCCCAGGGCAGCTCGACGTCGGGGGTCGCGGCCGCGTGCTCGACCGTGTCCAGAGTTCTAGGGGCGGCCCGCAGGGCCTCGTTTGAGGGCGGCGGTGGGAGACGGGAGGGCGTCCGGCTCATGCGTTGACCAGCTTCTTGAGGATCGAGGTGAAGAACGGGAGGCCGTCGGTGCGGCCGGTGCCGATCAGCGGCTCGACGGCGTGCTCGGGGTGCGGCATCAGGCCGACGACGTTGCCGGCCGCGTTGGTGATGCCGGCGATGTCGTTGAGCGAGCCGTTCGGGTTTCCGTATCCGTCAGCGGCTTCGCCGCGGGCCAGATAGCGGAAGGCGACGCGGCCCTCGCCCTCCAGCTCGTCCAGCGTGCGCTGGTCGGCGACGTACCGCCCGTCCATGTTCTTCAGCGGGATGCTGATCTCCTGGCCGGCGGTGTAGTCGCTGGTCCAGGAGGTCTCGGCGTTCTCCACCCGCAGCTTCTGGTCACGACAGATGAAGTGCAGGTGGTCGTTGCCGAGCATGCCGCCGGGCAGCAGGTGCGCCTCGGTGAGGATCTGGAAGCCGTTGCAGATGCCGAGCACCGGCAGTCCGGCCTTCGCCTCTTCGATGAGGGTGTCCATCACCGGCGAGAAGCGGGCGATCGCCCCGGCGCGCAGATAGTCGCCGTAGGAGAAACCGCCGCACAGCACCACGGCGTCGACCTGCTTGAGGTCCTTGTCCTTGTGCCAGAGCGCCACGGGCTCGGCGCCCGCGACCCGGATCGCACGCTGCGTGTCCCGGTCGTCGAGGCTGCCGGGGAAAGTGACGACGCCAATACGAGCGGTCACTTCGCGACTCCCGCGACTTCCGCCGCTTCCTCGACCCGGACGGTGAAGTCCTCGATCACGGTGTTGGCGAGGAAGGATTCCGCAAGATCGTGGATGCGGGCGA
The DNA here is from genome assembly GCF_052216785.1 of Streptomyces sp. JW3. Classification (NCBI taxonomy): domain Bacteria; kingdom Bacillati; phylum Actinomycetota; class Actinomycetes; order Kitasatosporales; family Streptomycetaceae; genus Streptomyces; species Streptomyces sp. JW3. The sequence continues at coordinate 24,251 of NZ_JBQOUX010000040.1, forward strand.
GGGCGGCCTCGTCGAGGGGACCGTCCACTTCCAGTTCGAAACGCTTTCCCTGGCGGACGTCCGAGATCCCTTCGAAACCCAGTCGCGGCAGTGCACGCTGCACCGCCTGGCCCTGGGGGTCGAGGATCTCCGGCTTGAGCATGACGTCGACTACGACGCGTGCCACTGGCACTCCCGGTGGTGTGGTGCTGAGCAGGTTCCTTCAGCCTACCTGGTTTAAGCTGCCAGAATTTCTACGCGGGTAGAGTTGTAGGAATCTACGTGAGCCCTGTCACGATTGCGCATCAGCGGGGGGCCGGGTGAAAAGCTTCGGGAAAGATCGCGCCGTACACCCGGACAGCTATTGCGCGACAGACACGCGGAAAGTTTTAGTCGGGCTTCCTTTGCAATGCCGAGCACTGTACAAATGAAATGTCATTAGCCGATACTTTGCCCAATTACAGGCGAACAGTCGGCATCTCCCGGGCGTCCTGGCACGTCAGTGTGGAGATGCCGCACGAAGGGACCGATATTCGTGGCGCAGCGTGTCGTGGTCACTTACTTCGACGACATCGACGGCTCGGAAGCGGCGGAGACGATCGCCTTCGGACTCGACGGCAAGATGTACGAGATCGACCTGAACGAAGCCAATGCCAGGAAACTCCGGGATGCCCTGGAGCCGTACGTGGAGGCCGGCCGCAAGCGGTCGCGGTCCGGCCGGACCTACCGGCAGACGGAGGTCGCCCCCGACCCGGCGGCCGTCCGGGCCTGGGCCCAGGCCAACCGGATGGAGGTGCCGGCCCGGGGCCGCATCCCCAAGAGGGTGTACGAGGCGTTCGCCGCGGCCCGGTGAACCGCCGGTGAAGAGCGCCCGACGCGTGCTCAGCCGGCCCTCGCGGCAACCGACTTGCGCGACACCCCCGGCGATCAGCTAAAGTCTGGAGCACGCCGAGGGGCCGGGCCGGAAAAGCCCAGCTCACGAGGGCTTGCGGGTGTAGTTTAGTAGTAGAACATCCCCCTTCCAGGGGGAAGACGCAGTGTGCGATCCCTGTCACCCGCTCCGCACCGCCGTACCGGTCAGGCAAGTCGATCAGGTAGGCTGGTGCCCGCGCCGGTCAGTGAAAGCTGGTCGGATGCAATGCGGACGTAGCTCAGTTGGTAGAGCGCAACCTTGCCAAGGTTGAGGTCGCGAGTTCGAACCTCGTCGTCCGCTCGGGAATCAGGCCCCGGTCCTTCTGGACCGGGGTCTTTTTGTGTGCGGTCTCGTGCGCTTCAGGCCAAGTGCGGTGCCGCGTCTGACATTTGTCATGGCGAGTGATGACGGCGCGCACTGCCCCCGGGTCCGTTCCGCCGGAACCCTGGAGACATGGATGCGAACGAACACGAACACGTGATTGAGGTCACCGACCTGCGGCGTGTGTACGGGGGCGGGTTCGAGGCGGTGCGCGGCATCGGCTTCAGCGTGCGGCGCGGCGAGGTCTTCGCGCTGCTCGGCACCAACGGCGCCGGCAAGACGTCGACGGTGGAACTGCTGGAGGGCCTCGCGCCACCGTCCGGCGGGCGGATCCGGGTGCTCGGGCACGACCCGTACACCGAGCGGGCCGCCGTACGCCCCCGTACCGGAGTGATGCTCCAGGAGGGCGGCTTCCCCTCCGAGCTGACCGTCGCCGAGACCGCGCGGATGTGGGCGGGGTGCGTCAGCGGGGCCCGGCCGGAGGGTGAGGTGCTCGAACTGGTCGGACTCCAGGCCAAGTCCCGGACCCGGGTCAAACAGCTCTCCGGCGGCCAGCGGCGCCGGCTCGACCTGGCGCTGGCGCTGCTCGGCTCCCCCGAGGTGCTGTTCCTCGACGAGCCCACCACCGGACTGGACGCCGAAGGCCGCCGGGACACTTGGGAGTTGGTGAGCGCGCTGCGCGACGGCGGCACGACGGTGCTGCTGACCACGCACTACCTGGAGGAGGCCGAGCACCTCGCCGACCGGCTCGCGATCATGCACGAGGGCCGGATCGCTGCCACCGGCACCCCCGACGAGGTGACCGCGGCGCGGCCGTCCCGGATCTCCTTCGAACTGCCCGAGGGCTACTTCCCCGGCGATCTGCCACCGCTCGCCGAACTCGGCGTCAGCGCGCACGAGGTCGACGGCCGGCTCGTCCGGCTGCGCACCCACGAACTCCAGCGGGCCGCCACCGGACTGCTGCTGTGGGCCGACCGGGCCGGGGTGCGGCTGCGCCGCCTGGACGTGCGGTCCGCCTCCCTGGAGGAGGCGTTCCTCGGCATCGCCAAGGAAGCGGCGGCCGGTGCCACGGACGACCCGACGACGAAGGAGTACGCGGCATGAGCGTCGACACCCTCGACGGCACCACCACGCCCGCCCGGCGGATGACCGCCCTGGCCCGGGCCGAGCTGACCCTGCTCGGGCGGAGCAAGGGCACGCTGTTCGCGGCGGTGTTCGTGCCGCTGGTGCTGCCGTTCAGCGTGCGGCAGGCGGCCAAGGAGATGGACCTCGCCGGGGCCGGGCTGACCACCGGCACCGTCGTGCTGCCCGCCGCGATCGGCTTCTCCCTGGTGTTCGCCGTGTACTCGGCGCTGGTCGGCGTCTTCGTCGTACGGCGCGAGGAACTCGTCCTCAAGCGGCTGCGCACCGGCGAACTGCGGGACGCCGAGATCCTCGGCGGCTCGGCGCTGCCGTCCGTCCTCACCGGGCTGGTGCAGACTCTGCTGCTCACGGCGGGCTGCTCGGTGCTGCTGGACCTGTCCGCGCCGTCCGCGCCGCTGCTGGCCGTCGTCGGGCTGCTGCTGGGCCTGGTGATGTGCGCGGCGCTCGCCACGCTCACCGCGAGCTTCACCCGGACCGGCGAGAGCGCCCAGGTCACGCCGCTGCCGCTGACCTTCGTCTCGATGATGGCCTCCGGCATGTTCGTCCCGCTGGAGCTGCTCCCGGACAAGGTGGCCGCCGTGTGCGAACTGCTGCCGCTGACCCCGGTCATCACCCTGATCCGCGGCGGCTGGACCGGCGACCTGTCGGCCGGCGAGGCACTGGGCGCGGTGACGACGGCGGTGGCCTGGACCGTGTTCGCGGTGTTTGCTGTACGCCGGTGGTTCCGCTGGGAACCGCGGCGCTGAGACGGAGCGCGGTGAGACACGCGAGACACCGCGGGATACGGCGCGATACAGCGCGATACGGCGGGGGATGAAGGGAAGCGGAGCGATGCGCGGGCCGGGTGGCTGGTGGGGGCGGAAGACCACGCCGGCGAAGGTGGAGACGTACACGCGGTGGTCGTTCCACTTCTTCGGGGTGATCGAGATCACCGTGGTCGGGCTGGCCTCCTTCGCGCAGGTGGACGCCGGGCTGGCGAGCGCGCTGACGCTGACGGTCGTCGCCCACGTCGCGCTCTGCATGCTGACCGCCTCCCGGGCGCTGGACTGGACCCGTGGTCGGCGGGCCCGGCCGGTGGGGCTGCTGTGGGCGCTCGGCGCCCTCACCGCCGCGCTGGCGGCCGGCGCGCTGCTCTACGTGGAACTCGGGTCCGGCGACGACGCCGTCGCCACCGCGGTGGGCGGTGACTTCGGAGTGCTGGTGACCTTCGGCGTCGGCATCATGGCGCTCGGGATGGCCGGCCGACGGCAGGTGAGCTGGCTGGTCGGCGGTTTCGCGGCGGGCTCCGGTGCGGTGGCCCTGCTGCTGGGCGCGCCCGCGGCCGCGGCGCTGGTCACGACCGTCAGTGTGCTGTTCGGCACCAGCTTCCTCGCGCTCACCTCGTTCTTCTCCGTGTGGCTGCTCAACGCCGTCTACGCGCTCGACGAGGCCCGCGAGACCCGGGCCCGGCTGGCGGTCGCCGAGGAACGGCTGCGGTTCGGCCGGGACCTGCACGACGTGATCGGGCGCAACCTCGCCGTCATCGCGCTCAAGAGCGAACTGGCCGTCCAGCTGACCCGGCGCGAACGCCCCGAGGCCGTGGACCAGATGATCGAGGTGCAGCGCATCGCCCGGGAGTCGCAGCGGGAGGTGCGGGCTGTCGTACGGGGTTACCGGGAGGCCGACCTGAACGCCGAACTCACCGGCGCCCGGGGGGTGCTGGACGCCGCGGGCATCCGCTGCGAGGTGACCGGCGAGACGGCCGGGCTGCCCGACCGGGTGCAGTCGGCGCTCGGCTGGGTGGTGCGCGAGGCCACCACCAACGTACTGCGACACGGGGCGGCGGAACGGTGCGCCGTGACGGTTCGGACGACCGGAGAGCGAGTGGTACTGACCGTGGAGAACGACGGCGCCGGCGAGACGGCGGGGGAACGGATCGGCGGACGGGGCGGCGGGCGCGGCGGCTCGGGGCTGGCCGGACTGCGGGAACGGCTGACCGCGGTGGACGGGACGCTGACGGCGGGGCGCGCCGAGGGCGGCTTGTTCCGGGTGGTGGCGGAGGTGCCGTTGGGGGCTGGTAGTACGGGGGGTGCTGGTAGTACGGACGGTACGGATGGGGCCGGGCTGGAGGTCGCGTCGTGAGTGACGCCGTACGGGTGCGGGTGCTGCTCGCCGACGACGAGCACCTCATCCGCGGGGCGCTGGCCGCCCTGCTGTCCCTGGAGGACGACCTGCTGGTGGTCGCCGAGGCGGCCACCGGTCCGGAGGCGCTGGCGATGGCCCGGGCGCACGAGCCCGATGTGGCGGTCCTGGACCTCCAGATGCCGGGCGCGGACGGTGTGAGGGTCGCCACATCGCTGCGGACCGAGCTGCCCGGCTGCAAGGTGCTGATCGTGACCAGTCACGGCCGGCCCGGACATCTGAAGCGGGCGCTGGCCGCCGGGGTGCGCGGGTTCGTGCCGAAGACCGTCAGCGCCCAGCGGCTCGCCGAGATCATCCGCACGGTGCAGGCCGGAAACCGCTACGTCGACCCGGAGTTGGCGGCCGACGCGATCTCCGCCGGGGACTCGCCGCTGACCGCCCGCGAGGCCGAGGTGCTGGAGCTGGCCGCCGATGGGGCGCCGGTCGCCGAGATCGCCGAACGGGCCGCGCTCGCCGAGGGGACCGTACGGAACTACCTGTCGTCGGCGGCGACGAAACTCGGGGCGGAGAACCGGCACACCGCGGTGCGTCTCGCCCGCGAGCGAGGTTGGGTATAGTGGTGCTCGCACCGCAGCGCGGAGCACAGGCGAACGTAGCTCAGTTGGTAGAGCGCAACCTTGCCAAGGTTGAGGTCGCGAGTTCGAACCTCGTCGTTCGCTCCAGTTTCATCACATGGTTCGCGTGATGTGAGAAAGCCCCCGGTTTCGGCCGGGGGCTTTCTTCGTGTTCTTCCCGGGTTCTTCCGGTGGTCCGGTGCTCAGGACCAGCTGAGGCCCGTCAGCCGCTCGTACGCCTCGATGTACTTGGCACGGGTCGCGTCCACCACCCGCTGCGGCAGCGCCGGCGGCGGCTGCTCGCTCTTGCGGTCCCAGCCGGACTCGGCCGAGGTCAGCCAGTCGCGGACGTACTGCTTGTCGTACGACGGCTGCGCCCGGCCCGGCTGCCATGTCTCGGCCGGCCAGAAGCGGGAGGAGTCCGGGGTGAGGACCTCGTCGGCGAGGATCAGCTCCTCCCCCTCGAAGCCGAACTCGAACTTGGTGTCGGCCAGGATGATGCCCCGGTCGCGGGCGATGTCCCGGGCCCGGGAGTACACCGCGAGGGTCGCCTGCCGCAGCCGGGCGGCGGTGTCGGCGCCGACCTGGCGGGCGACCTCCTCGTAGGAGACGTTCTCGTCGTGCTCGCCGACCTCGGCCTTGGTGGCCGGGGTGAAGATCGGGGCGGGCAGCTCCGAGCCGTCGACCAGGCCCTCGGGCAGGGCGAGGCCGCAGACGGTCCGGGACTCGTCGTACTCGACCAGGCCGGAGCCGGTGAGGTAGCCGCGCGCCACGCACTCCACCGGAATCATGTTCAGCGACTTGCAGACCAGCGCGCGGCCCGCCCAGTCGGCGGGGGCGCCGGCCGGCAGTTCGGTGCTCAGCACATGGCTGGGTACGAGGTCGGCGAGCTGGTCGAACCACCACAGGGAGAGCTGGGTGAGGACCCGGCCCTTGTCGGGGATCTCGGTGGGCAGTACCCAGTCGTAGGCGGAGATGCGGTCGCTGGCGACCATCACGAGGTCGCCCGCCTCGTTGCGGTACAGCTCGCGCACCTTGCCGGTGTGCAGGTGCACCAGGCCCGGAACCTCAAGCGGCTCGGGCTTTTCGACGAATCCGGACACGGTTCCTCCCCGTGGTTCTGTCCAATGCCTCCGCATTCTCCCGTACGGCGGGGCGAGCGGAGACAGGGGGGCGGTGACTGCGGCGCGGATCATTCCCGTTTGCAGATGCGGTCCATCAGGTTGGCGGTGGCGCGCTGGATACGGGGGTCGACGTGGCCGGGGCGGTCCAGGGCCGGGGACCAGGCGAACGTTCCGGACGCGAACACCCAGGCGCCGGACGACGCCCGGTACAGGGATGTCTCCTGGTGCCGCGGGGCTCCGTCGGCGTCCTGGTACGGGGAGTGCGCGAGCAGCACCCGCTCGTCGTACGGGGGCAGCGGGGCGCGGGGGAAGTAGCGGTCGGCCTCGCCCGCGACCAGGTGCTCGATCCCGTCGCCCTCGTGTGCGCCGGTGGCCTCCCACAGCCAGTGGTCGGAGTTGCGGACGATCAGCGGGTGCGGCTCGGGGACCCGGCCCGCGTACTGGATGCCGAGTATCTCCTGCTCGGGGCGGTCGATCTCGCGCCACAGCACCGGTTTGCCGGGGCCCTTGCGTTTGCGGCAGGTGAGCAGGCGGTCGGGGACGCCGGACGGCGACGGGGACAGCTCCACCTGCCAGTACATGGTGTTGGCGGAGAGGAAGACCAGCGACGTGCCCTGCTCGCGGGCGAGTTCGGTGGTGCGGCGCATGGCGGTCGACCAGTACTCGTCGTGACCGGGGAAGACCAGGCCCCGGTAGCGGGTCGGGTCGACGCGGCCGGCGTGCAGGTCGCCGGCGTCGGCGTAGGCGAGGTCGTAGCCGTAGCGCTCGGCGAAGCGGATGAAGTCGTAGGCGTGGCCGACGTGCAGGGGGAGGCCCGCGCCCGCGTACGGGCGGTCGAAGGAGACGGTCGTCGCGGCGTCGGCCTCGCCGAGCAGCCGGCCGTCCTTGTCCCAGGCGTGGTAGAGGCTGGCGCCGGTGCGGCCGTCCTCCGGGTACAGGTTGTACGCCTGCCAGGTGATGTCCGGCAGGAGCAGGAGCAGGTCGGCGGGGTGGTTGTCGCGGACGGTGAAGGGGACGTGCGAGCGGTAGCCGTCGGCGGTGGTGAGGACGGCGACGTACGCGCCGATGTTCCAGTACGTCGGGACCTGGAGGCGCCAGGACAGCCACCAGTGGTGGCAGGAGACCGTGCGGTCGGCGGTGAGCGGCGCGGGCTGGACGATGCCGGACAGCCGGGGGCTGCTGGTGATCTTGGCGGCGCCGTCGCCGCCGTAGTGGCCGATGCGGTAGACGTCCACGGAGAACTGCTGGGGCGGGTCGACGGTGATGTGGAAGTCGATGGCGTCGCCGGGCGCGACCGCGCCGGTGGAGGTGAAACCCTTGATCTGCCGGCGTACGTCGTCGGCGGAGCGGGGGCGGCCGTCGCCGGAGTGGCGGGGCGGTTTTCCGGTTGCTCCGGTTGTTCCGGTCGTTCCGGTGGTCCCGGTCGTTCCGGTCGTTCCGGTCGTTCTGGTGCGGGTGTTCTGGACGGGATCCTGGTCCACGTACCAGGGGACGATCTGACCGCTGTCGCCGAAGTACGTCTCGCCGCCGCGCAGCCACGGCACCGGTCCCAGTCCGAAGGGGTCCGTCACGGCGTGCGCGAGTGCTCCGGATTCCCATCGGCGGATCTGCTCGGACCCCATGGGTCATTCCCCTCCCTCTTGCCCCCGTGGTCGTGCGTATGACGTACGCGATTGCCATGTGCGCGATCGGTCCCAGCACATCACATTTCGCACGCAGGCTGTCACGGTTCGTTGCGAACTGAGCCAAAGTGGAATTAGGGGGTCCGGAATGGTGGGGAGGGGGTGGTGGGGCCGGTGGGGCCGGTGGGGCCGACGGCGGGTTGCGGGGGGTTGCGGGGGGGGTGGGGGGTCCGGGGAGGTGGGGGTGAGTCGTGCGGGGAGGGTGGCTCAGACCAGGCGGACGGGCTTCTCCGGGCGTATGCCCTGGTCGGTCAGCCACGCGCGCAGAGGGGCCGGATCGCCGGTCTCGACGAGGGCGAGGATGCGGGGGGCCAGATCGGCGGCGCGCTCGCCGCGGATCAGCAGGGACGGGCCGTCCAGCCAGTCCAGGCCGGGGACCGCGCCCGCGGTGTCCATCGCCGCGCAGCACACCATCGCCGTGACGTGATCGGTGAGGATCTCGCGGCCGGTGCGCGGGGGGCGCAGCGGGAGGAGGGGAAGGGGGCGGTCGTCCCAGAGGACGGAGTCGTTTGGCCGGCTTCCCGAGGTGGGCGAGGTGGGCGAGGTGGCTGTGGTTTCCTCGCGGGCCAGCTCGGCGGTGAGTCCGGCGGCGAGAGCGGCGCCGCGGGCGGTGGTGCCGGCCAGGTCTTCGTCGTCGTCCGGGAAGGGCGGCGCGGCGACGGGCGACGGGCTCGGGGTGGGGTTCGGGGTGGGATGCGTGGGCTGCGCGGGGTCCTTGAGCTCCGTGAGATCCGTGAGGTCCGTGAGGTGGTCCAGGACGCGGGCCAGGGTGGGGCCGTCGGTGTCCGGGCCGGTGCCGTCGGCGGTGCGGCGGACGCCGAGGGAGTCCAGGACGCGGTGCAGGCGGGCCGCGTCGGTGCGCCAGGTGCGGTCGACGACCTCCTCCGGGTACTCGTGCCACTCCAGCGGCGCCCAGTCCGGGCCGGGCTCGGCGGGGCCGCCGTGGAAGAGACGGGCGGCGAGCAGCGAGGTCGCCTCGTCCATCGCACCGGGCTCTTCCAGCAGGTCACAGGCGGGTCGCTCACCCAGCCGGGAGGCGAAGCCCTCGGCCAGCCGGTCCCGCCGGGACAGCTCGGTCAGCGCGGCGACGACGCCGGCGTCCAGCCGGGTGGGCCAGCGGCCGGTCCGCCAGGCGGGCAGCGCCACCCGGGTCAGCAGCCGGTCCCAGCCCGCGTAGGCCAGGCCGACCTGTTCCTGGGCGACGATCCGCAGTCCGTAGTCCACCGCTTGGGCGCGCTCGGCGGCGGCCGTCGCGACGCCGCGCTCCATCTCGGCGGCGTGCGTACGGCAACTGCGCAGCAGCAGCCGGGCCGCCCAGCCGAGGCCGGCCCGCGCACTGCGGGACAGCGCGTGCCGTCCCGGCTCCGAGGCCACTGCCACCGCCGCGTCCAGGCCCCGTACGAAGCGCCGGGCGGCGGCTATGTCGGGGTGCGCGGACGGTCCCGTACCGGCGACGACCGGGGCGAGGACCGCGCGCAGCTCACCGACCCGCATCCACCACAGGAAGGGGGAGCCGATGACGAGGACGGGGGCGGTGGATGCGGTCGGGGAGGTGGTCGGGGTGGTGGTCGGGGTGGTGGTCGGGGTGGTGGTCGGGGAGGAGGCAGCGGTGGGGTCGGGGGACGAGGCGGTGCCGGCGCGATCCGCCGGGGGCGGGGGGCGGCCGTGCGCCCGGTGGGTGCGGTCCTCCAGCCAGCTGTCGCAGTCCGGGGTGAGCGCTATCGCGGACGGGGCGGGCACGTCGAGCCGGTTGGCGAGGTCGCGCACCATCCGGTACAGGTCCGGCGCCGACGCCTCGGCGATCGCGACCGTCGGGGTGACGGCCGGCCGCGCGCGGGCCACGACCGCGGCGACACCGGCGGCGGCGAGCAGAACGAGGACGGCGACCACGGTCACCGTCCAGCGGGCGGCGTCCCAACCCGCACCGACCAGATGGCCGGTGGAACCGCCCACCAGCAGGATCACCGCGGCGGCGGCCGGCAGCAGCGCGATGGCCAGGGCCCGGCTACGGACCCGCAGCACGGCCAGGGCCCGGGCCCGCGCGCCCTGCGCTCCCCGCTCCTCCACGCCCATGCCGCTCATGACCGGACCTCATCCCCTCACTGACCTGACGCGCCTGCCTGTGGTGCCGTTGCCGGTAGTGCTCACTCCCCCACTGTGGCACCCGCCACTGACATCGCAATGCGCGGTGGGCCAAGTGCCGGAATGCTTGCGCCGCACCCTAGTTGGGGGGTCGGGACCCGTCAGCCGTATGGGGCATCGGTCACTCGATGGAATGGCTTTGGGGAGAGGTGGATGACACACGGCAAGCGTCAGGCCCCGGCTCTCTGGAGAACCGGGGCCTGCTGGAACGCTGGCGGCGCGGTGCCGGGTTACGCCTCGGCGGCCGCCTTCGCCGCGATGTCCGTACGGTGCTGGGAGCCGTCGAGGCCGATGCGGGCGACGGCCCGGTAGGCGCGGTCACGGGCCTCGGTGAGGTCGGTGCCGGTGGCCGTGACGGACAGCACCCGGCCGCCGGCGCTGACGACGGCGTCGCCCTCGGTCCTGGTGCCGGCGTGCAGCACGTAGGCGTGCGGGGCGTCCTCGGCGGCGACCTGGTCGAGACCGGTGATCGGGTCGCCGGTTCGCGGGGTGCCGGGGTAGTTGTGCGAGGCGATGACGACGGTGACCGCGGCGTCGTCGCTCCAGCGCAGGGGTTCGAGGTCGGCGAGGTTGCCGGTGGCGGCGGCCATCAGCAGCCCGGCGAGCGGGGTGCGCAGCCGGGCCAGGACGACCTGGGTCTCGGGGTCGCCGAACCGGGCGTTGAACTCGATCACGCGGATGCCGCGCGAGGTGATCGCGAGCCCGGCGTAGAGGAGACCCGAGAAGGGGGTGCCGCGGCGGCGCATCTCGTCGACGGTCGGCTGGAGGACGGTGTGCACGACCTCGTCCACGAGCTTGGGGTCGGCCCACGGCAGCGGGGAGTAGGCGCCCATGCCGCCGGTGTTGGGACCCGCGTCGCCGTCGAGCGCGCGCTTGAAGTCCTGGGCGGGCTGGAGCGGCCGTACGTTGTCCCCGTCGGTGATGGCGAAGAGGGAGACCTCGGGGCCGTCGAGGAACTCCTCGATGACCACGCGGCCGCACGCGCGCGCGTGGGCCCGGGCGGCTTCGAGGTCGTCGGTGACGACGACGCCCTTGCCGGCGGCGAGACCGTCGTCCTTGACGACGTACGGGGCGCCGAAGGCGGCGAGGGCCGCGTCGGCCTCCTCCGGGGTGGTGCAGACGTAGGAGCGGGCCGTGGGCACGCCGGCGCCCGCCATGACGTCCTTGGCGAACGCCTTGGAGCCCTCCAGTCGCGCGGCCTCCTTGGAGGGGCCGAAGACCGGGATGCCGGCCTCGCGCACGGCGTCGGCGACTCCGGCGACCAGGGGCGCCTCCGGGCCGACCACGACCAGTTCGGCGCCGAGGCGCGTGGCGAGCGCGGTCACCGCCGTGCCGTCGAGCGCGTCGACCTGGTGCAGCTCGGCGACCTCGGCGATCCCGGCGTTGCCGGGGGCGCAGTGCAACGCCGTGACGTCGGGGTCGAGGGACAGGGAACGGCACAGGGCGTGTTCGCGGGCACCGCTGCCGATGACGAGGACCTTCACGGGGTCAGCCTAACGGGAGCGGGCGGGGGCGGATTGTGCGGGCCGCCGAGGGGGCGGAGGGTGGGGGTTCGTCGGATCCTCCGAGGATCGGGGGCTTCGGCGGGCGGGGTCCTCCGGGGGCCAGGGTCCTCCGGCGGCCGAGGTCCTCCGAGGGCATGCGGGGCTTACGGGTCCGCGTACATGCCCTCGCGCGCTCACTCGTTGGCGATCTCCTCCACCACCGTCGCTCCCAGCTCCCGGACGAGCAGTTCCTTGCCGGAGAGGGCCGACTCGTCGAGGTCGGGGTCGTCCTCCTCGGGGATGTCGTCCTCGATGGAGACCGGCGGTGGCTCGGGAGCCGGGGCCGGGGACTGGGGTGCGGGGGCGGGTCCCGCGGACGCCGAGGGCGGGGTGGAGGCGGAAGGTCCGGAGGAGCCGTAGGACCCGGAGGGCGCGGGTGCGGGTGAGGGCGCCGCCGGGCGCTGGGCAGGGGCGGGGGCGCCACCGCCGTAACCGCCACCGCCTCCATACCCGCCGCTGCCACCACCGGAGGGTCCGGACGGCGGCGGGGGCGGCGCCGAACCACCGGACGGGTCGACGACCGCCTCGATCTTCCACTGGACGTTGAACTGCTCGCTCAGAGCCTGCCGCAGTACGTCCTCGCTGCCGCTGCTGACGAAGTTGTCACGAGCACCGACGTTGACGAAGCCGAGCCGCAGGGACGTGCCGTCGAAGCCAGTGACCTGGGCGTTCTGACTGAGCAGGATCCAGGTGAACCGGCGGCGGTTTTTGACCGCCTCCAGGATGTTCGGCCACAGGGTGCGGGGGTCGAGACCGCCGGGCGCCGAGAAGGCGGCGCCGGGGGCGGACTGGGCAGGTGCCGGGGCAGGGGCGGGGGCGGGAGCCGGTGTGGGTGCGGCGGCTGGAGTCGGGCCCGGGGGGGTGTCGCCGGGGCCGGCCGGGGCCGACGGTGTCGCCGTCGGCCAGCCACCGGGACGCCGGCCGCCCCCTGCGGGAGTCGCGGTGGGCCAAGCACCGGGGGCGGAGGACTGGGCGGAAGCGGCCGGAGTAGGAGGAGTAGGAGTCGGCGCCGGTGCCGGTGCCGGTGCAGGAGCAGGAGTAGGCGCGGGAGCAGAAGCTGACGCAGCCGCAGCCGCAGCCGCGGGCGCAGATCCGCCAAGGTCAGGCCCGTCACCGGAACCACTCCCCTGACCCTCGGCCGCCGCGGGCGCCCCCGGCCCCCGCACCGCCGCCCGGGCCGCGGCGGCACCGCCACCCGGCGGCACAGGCGCGGCACCCGCGTGGGCAGGGCCGTGAGCTTGGCCATGGACCTCGGGCCCCGGCACATACGCGGCGGCCGGCAACCCTGCCCCCGACGAGAAGTTCACCCCCCGCTCGATACGGTCCAGCCGGGCCATCACCGACCGCTCGTCGCCGTACGCGGCCGGCAGCAGCACGCGCGCGCAGATCAGTTCCAGCTGGAGCCGCGGCGAGGTGGCGCCGCGCATCTCGGTGAGCCCCTCGTTGACGAGGTCAGCGGCGCGGCTCAGCTCGGCGGCGCCGAAGGACCGCGCCTGGGCCTGCATCCGCTCGACGACATCGGCCGGGGCGTCGATGAGCCCCTTCTCGGCGGCGTCGGGCACGGCGGCGAGGATCACCAGGTCCCGCAACCGCTCCAGCAGGTCGGCCACGAACCGCCGCGGGTCGTTGCCGCCTTCGATGACCCGGTCCACGACCTCGAAGGCCGCGGCGCCCTCCCCCGAGGCGAACGCCTCGACCACGGAGTCGAGCAGCGAGCCGTCCGTGTACCCGAGCAGCGCCGTCGCCATGGCGTACGTCACACCGTCCGCGCCGGCCCCGGCCAGCAACTGGTCCATGACGGACATGGAGTCACGCACGGACCCCGCACCGGCCCGCACGACCAGCGGAAGCACCCCGTCCTCGACCGGGATGTCCTCCTTGCCGCACACCTCGGCGAGGTAGTCCCGCAGGGTGCCGGGCGGCACCAGCCGGAAAGGATAGTGATGGGTCCGCGACCGGATGGTGCCGATGACCTTCTCGGGCTCGGTGGTCGCGAAGATGAACTTGAGATGCTCCGGCGGTTCCTCGACGACCTTGAGCAGCGCGTTGAAACCGGCCGACGTGACCATGTGGGCCTCGTCGATGATGTAGATCTTGTACCGGCTGCCGGCGGGCCCGAAGAACGCCTTTTCCCGCAGGTCACGCGCGTCGTCGACACCACCGTGCGAGGCGGCGTCGATCTCGATGACGTCGATCGAACCCGGCCCGTTGCGCGCGAGGTCCTGGCAGGACTGACAGGTGCCGCAGGGGGTGGGCGTCGGCCCCTGCTCGCAGTTCAGACACCGCGCCAGGATGCGGGCGCTGGTCGTCTTGCCGCAGCCGCGCGGACCGCTGAACAGGTACGCGTGATTGACCCGGTTGTTCCGCAGCGCCTGCTGCAACGGGTCGGTGACATGCCCCTGCCCGATGACCTCCGCGAAGGTCTCCGGGCGGTAGCGGCGGTAGAGCGCGAGAGACGACACGCATACGAGGTTATAGGCGACGACTGACAACCGGCCCGGCCCCGGGAATCCCCGGGAACCCCTGGGAACGCAGACGCCCCCCACGCACCCGCCAGAGCCAACCTACCCTTGCTGCCTTCCGGCCCTGGGGGAGTTCAGTCAGATAGCGCCGCGTGAGGGGCTGCGCCCAGCGTACCTGATCGCGCACCCCAGGAACGAGTTCGCAAGCACCCTTCGACGTCATGTAATGTCTCCAGCGGAGGATTCGCCTAGAGGCCTAGGGCGCACGCTTGGAAAGCGTGTTGGGGGCAACCCCTCACGAGTTCGAATCTCGTATCCTCCGCCAGTGCCTCACCGGGCACGATGTCGAAGGGCCCCACCGTTCGCGGTGGGGCCCTTCGACGTGCGCCGCGCAACCGGCAAGGCCGTGGGGCCTGTGTAGCTCCACCTGCGTTCTGTGGGGCCCTTGTGCTGCTGTCCAGGCTCGTCCGGACAGGGCCGCCTCGAACGCTTCGCCGCAGGCAGGGACAGCTGCGACCTTCACGGGCCCCTATGAACATTCGGGCAGCGTTGGGGCACCCTCACGGGTTCGAAGCTCGTATTTTCCGCAGCCGCCTGACCAGGTCAGCGGGCGATGCGCATCGTCGCCCTCGACTGCAGAGCCCTGTCCCTGGCCGTGCGAGGCAACCGCGGAATGATCGCCTGGCTCGGCCTCGCGGCAGAAGGCGAGGCGGAAGTGGTAACGGATCCCACACCCGGTCGGGGCGTTCGACCGGGAGAATCACGGAGAAGCCCTGGAGCCGAGTGCTCTCCCGCCTTGAAGTCGCCGGCATCGGGAAGGACGAAAACCACCGGGCACGGCGGCTCCTGGCGGACAACGAGCTGCACGGCCACAGACGCGGCCGACCGGCCTTTGGCAATCACCTCACCCTCCAGGAGCAATAACGTACGCTATTCTGTACGCCATGAGGACGATGAGCGCGACCGAGCTGCGCGGAAACCTCGCTGCCGCACTTGATTCCGTCGAGAATGACGCCGAGGAACTCGTCATCACCCGAGCCGGCCACGAACCGTTGGTCGTAGTCTCCCTGGCCGAGTACGCCTCCCTCCGCGAGACCGACTACCTGCTGCGCTCTCCCGCCAACGCCGACCACCTGCGCGAGTCCCTCCGGGAGTACCAGGAGGGCCGCAGCCAGGCCCGCGAACTGATCGACCCCGAGGACCTCACCGAGCGGTCCCCATGAAGATCCAGTGCACCGAGGGCGGCTGGAGCGACTACCTGTCCTGGCAGGTGGACGACCGCCGTCTCCTCAAGCGCATCAACCAACTGATCGACGACATCCGGCGCAACGGCCACGAGGGCATCGGAAAGCCTGAGCCGCTGCGCCACGAGCTCGCCGGGGCCTGGTCCCGCCGGATCGACCAGGAACACCGCCTGGTCTACGTCCTCGATGAGCAGGCCGACACCGTGTGCGTCCTTGCCTGCCGCTATCATTACC
The DNA here is from genome assembly GCF_052216785.1 of Streptomyces sp. JW3. Lineage (NCBI taxonomy): Bacteria > Bacillati > Actinomycetota > Actinomycetes > Kitasatosporales > Streptomycetaceae > Streptomyces > Streptomyces sp. JW3. The sequence goes on from NZ_JBQOUX010000040.1 coordinate 39,774, forward strand.
GCAAGTAACAGCCCTTCGCCTGACGCGGGAGCAGTCACCCGCCCCCCAGCTCCCACCACCTCGGTCTTCGAGTCGTCCCCGCACAGGGGAGGTCCCGCACCGTGTTCAGCCCGGACGGGACTGCCATGGGGTCCCCGCGCAGCCGGGAGTGGTCACCCACCAGAGGCATCACGCTGATCCTCACCCCGGCCAAGGCGGTGGCCACGCGCCGTGCTCCCGTTGCAGGCCTCGACCAGGGCGGGGCCGAGGGTTGCAGTTGGCGTTGCATTCGTGGTCGTGCAAGGGCGTCCATACGCGTGATCCACCGTCACGGGACCACATGCCAGGACGACCACGAACCCTCCGGAACCCCCGCACGAACAGTAGGAAAGCGTGTTGGGGGCAACCCCTCACGAGTTCGAAACGTCGACCAGGAGCACCGCGAGATCTTCGCCGCGTTCCTTCAGCAGGGCCTCGTGGAGCCGCTCCGAGATCCCCTGCTTCCGCCACCGCGGGCGCACCATCACCTCGGACACGGCGTAGGTCGCGGTGTATTCGTTGACTCGGCGCTGAAGGAAGACGTTCGTTCCCGGCGTACCTCGCCGAACTCATCGGGTCGGCCGGCGAAGTCATCACGGTGGACATCGACCCCGCCGTCACCGATCGCGCGTCCCGGGGGTCATCGCCATCGGCCGATCCGTGCCCGGCAACCGCAACGACCTCAAGGCGGGGGAGTTGCCAGGCGCCAAGGCCGCCGTCGGCCGCACCGCGGCGTACCCGGCCAGGCTGGCCTTCTGGCCTTCTGGCCTTCTGGCCTGGAAAGGGATTCACAACCGCTCACACGCAAGGTCCGCGCCCGCGTCGAGCATGCCTTCGCCCGCATGAAGATCTGGAAGAACCTCCGCGACTGCCGCCTGAAAGGCGACGGCGTCCACCACGCCATGCTCGACGTAAGCCGCCTACCCAAGCAGGTCAACGAGCACGCCGTAGATCATTTATGGGACACCGCCCAATAATCTACACACGGAATCCCCCCCTTCTGCACTCCGGACTTTCTTTCCAGGCGACATCCGCAATTACGGAGGCGTTTTTCTCGACAATGCGGTGAGCCTATTTTCAGCAGAGTGAAAGTCAGCCTTGACGTGCTGGCTCGTACGACTGTCACCTACCGCCGCGCTCTTTGCGGGCGCTCTTTGCGGGTGACGGCGTGCGACGGCGCGTGAACCCTTCGGAAAATGCGCTTCACTCGAATGAATGAACCGGTCACAGAGCGGTGTTCCTGGTTGTTCCGACCGGCCAGACTGAGAGCAGTCGAAAAACCGCTCTGAATTCTTCTCTGGAGTGGGTGCGGTCGTGGATCTCATATTCCTGGACCCACGCGAACATTCCCTCTTGCTGTTTTCCAGAAAGGGTCCATCGTATGTCTCGTCGGCGTTCCCGTGCGTCTTTCAGTCATGCATTGCGCGATATCGCACGTGCCGCGGAGGATCTCGTGGACGACGGTCTCGACAGAGCCGGCGACTTCGAGGACGGACTGCGCAGTTCCGTCAGCCGGGCGTTGGACGACGACCGTAATGACCGTCGCGACTGCCACCACGACCACGACCGGGGCGGGCACCGCAGTCGTCAGAACGGGGCCGGGGACGGATCGTGGCGGCGGTCCGGTCCGGATGAGGCAGAGCCCTATGCGTCCGGGCCCCGGCAGGGCCCGCGTCGGCGCACGGACGACGAGCCCTCCGCCGAGGACTGGAACGAGCTCTCGGCGCTGCGGGACCAGCTGAACGTACTCCGAGAACGGCTGGATGCGCGCGCGGAGGAGGGGGACGGTCCCGGTAGCCGGGGCCGGGTCCCGAGTGCCCGCGGGGCGGAGGACTTCGACAGCCTGAAGGACGAGCTGGCGCGTCTGAGCGACCGGGTCGAGCGCATCCGCGATGCGCGCTGACCGCCCGTTCCCCGGCCCACGACGCTATGCCGCCGGGCCGGGGACCACGAGCTGCCCGGCAGGGGAGCGCGCCAGGTGAGTACGGGCCGAGGGCGAGTGCTGATGCGGGTGCTCGCCCACCTGGTCCGGCAGGAAGCGGCGCTCGCCGTCACCTCCGCCGGCCGGGCCGACGAGGGGGCTCTGCGCCGGGCCCGCAATGTCCGGCGGGCACTGGAGAGCCTGGGGCCGTTCTATGTGAAGGTCGGCCAGATGCTGGCCACCCGGCCCGACATCGTGACCCCGCAGATGATCGATGAGTTCGAGAAGCTGCAGGACGGGGCCTCGCCCGCACCGTTCAGTGACTTCGAGCCGGTGCTCCGTGAGGAGCTGGGGCCGGGGTGGGCCGGGCGGTTCCGTGACTTCGACACCGAGCGTCCCTTGGGCACCGCGTCGCTCGCCCAGGTGTACCGGGCGGAACTGCCCGGCGGGCGGCCGGTGGCGGTGAAGATCCAGCGCCCTGGCGTGCGGGAGACGGTCGAGGCGGACATGCGGCTCATGGGCTCCCTGTCCCGCTTCGCCTCCCGTCGGTCCTGGCGTTTCAACGAGGTCATCGACGTCGAGGCCATGCTCAGTGTGGTCTTCGACGCGATGCGGCCCGAACTCGACTTCGTGGCGGAAGCCCGGAACATGACCGAGGCGGCCAAGGTGGCCGAGGACTTCGATCATGTGGCCGTGCCCGAGGTCGTCGAGGCCACCGAACGGGTCCTGGTGCAGGGTCTCGCGCCGGGGAAGCCGATCCGGGAAGCCGACAGAGACCGGTTCGACCCCGAGGAGCGCAAGGCCATCGGCCAGGACCTGCTCGCCTTCATGTACCGGGGCTACTTCGTCGACCGCATCTTCCACGCGGACCCGCACCCGGGGAATATCTTCGTCGAACCAGGCCACCCGGCCACCCTGATCGACTGGGGAATGGTCGGACGCATCGACCGGCCCATGAGCACCAGCATCCTGCTGCTCCTGCTCAACCTGGCGATGAACGACGGGGCGGGGACCGCACGGGCCTGGGTCGACATGGGCAGCGCCACCTCATGGGCGAACACCGCGGCGTTCGCCGGCGACATGGCCTCGCTGGTACCGCAGATCGCCACGGCCTCCCTGGAGGAACTCAACTTCGGAGTCACCCTCACCGCCGTGCTGCAGCACTCCACCCGGCGCGGCATCCGCACCAGCCCCATGATCTCCATCCTGGGCAAGTCCTTCGCCAACATCGAAGGCTCCATCCGGCACCTGAGCCCGGAGCTGTCCTTGATCGATGTCTTCTCCGAGGAGCTCAGTGGAATCGTCACCGACCTGGTCAAGGAATCGCTCTCGCCGAAGCATGCGGTCCGCACCGCCCTGGAAGTGATCACCGCCGGTGGCTCCGCCCCCCAGCAACTGCGGGGCATCACCAGGGACCTGTCCAACCAGGACCTGACCATGCGGATGAACCTCACCGGCTCCCGCTCGTCCACCCGCTCCTCCTCCAGCCTGCGCAAAGGCGCGGCAGAAGTGTCCCTCGCGCTCGCCACCACGATGCTCTGGAACCACTACGCCAAGGACCGCTGACCAGCGTTTCACCGCCGCGTCCGCCGGCTGTCCGCAGGGAGGAAGCACCCCCCGTGAGTACCGACCTCGCCCCCACCCTCGACCTCGACGCCCTGCGCGAGCGGATCGACACCGCCCTGGCGCAGGGCCTGCGCAGCCCGTCGGCCGCGGTCCCCGCCCCACGGGGCCGGGCCGGCGAGCTGACCCGGGCCCTGACCGACTTCGTCCTCGCACCCGGCAAACGCATCCGGCCCCTGCTGTGCGTCCTCGGCTGGCACGCCGCCGACGGCGGCGACGGGGACGGCGAGGAGACCCTGTGGCGCACGGCGGCGAGCCTGGAGGTCTTCCACGCCTTCGCCCTGATCCACGACGACATCATCGACGGCAGCCCCACCCGCCGGGGCCGGCCCAGCGCCCACCGCTACTTCGCCGGACGCCACCGTTCCAGACCGGACGCGGACGCCTTCGGCACGCACGCCGCCATCCTCCTCGGCGACCTGGCCCTCATCTGCTCCAACTCCTTCATCCACACGGCCGGCCTGACCGCCCGGCAGCGCGACACGGTGCTGCCGTTGCTCGACGCCATGCGCGGTGAGGTGCTGCTCGGCCAGCACATGGACCTGATGGCCACCGGACGGCCCACCGACGACGTGGAAGAGGCCATGACCATCGCCCGCCTGAAGACCGCCAAGTACACCGTCGAACGTCCCCTGCACCTGGGCGCCGCCTTGGCCGGCGCCGGCCCGGATCTGCTGGCCCGGTGCTCCGCCTACGCACTCCCCCTCGGAGAGGCGTTCCAGCTGCGCGACGACCTGCTCGGAGTCTTCGGCGACCCCGCCGTGACCGGCAAACCCGTCCATGACGACCTCCGTTCGGGCAAGGCCACCGTACTCATGGCCCTCGCCACCCGGCGTGCCACACCCGAGCAGCGCGGCACGCTCGAAGCGCTGGTCGGCCGGGCGGACCTGGACGAGGACGGCGCCGCCCACATCCGGCACGTCCTCCAGCACACCGGCGCCCGCGACACCGTCGAAAACATGATCACCACCCGGCACGAGCAAGCCCTGCGCGCCCTCGACACCAGTGCGTTCGCCCCGGAGACCGCCGCCGCCCTGCGGAAGATCGCAGCCCGCGCCGCCGTCCGCACCGCCTGACCACCTGACCGCATCCGCCGCACGGCACCGCGGCCGTCGCCGCGGCGAAAGGAGGAGAACCGGTGACCGGCACCGCCGTCGATACCGCACCCTTCTACTGCCCCATCGAGTCCGCCGTCCATCCCGAGGCCGAGGAGGCCGAGCGCCGCGCCCTGGCCTGGCTCAGCCACAGCGGCCTGTGCCGCACCCCGGCCGACCTGGCCCGCTGCGCCGGCAGCCGCAGCGCCGAGTTCTACGCCCGGTTCGCACCCAACGCCGACCTGGACCGGCTGTGGCCAGCCTCCCTGTGGGTGTACTGGGGATTCGCCTTCGACGACGCCCGGTGCGACGAAGGCCCGCTCGCCACCGACCCCGCCGCGTTCGCCACCATGGCCTACTCCGTCCAGCGCGCCTTGGAAACACCCGGCCCCCTGCACTGCGCAGACCCCTACGCCGCCGCCCTGCACGAGATCGGGGAACTGTTCCGGGCAGCCGCCGGACCCGTCCAGAACCGCCGCTTCGAGCAGGCCCACCGCGGCTGGCTCACCGGCGTCCAGTGGCAGATCGGCAACCGGGCCACCGGCCGCATGCCCGACCTCGACGCGTACCTCACCATGCGTCTGCACTCGGCCGGCGGCGAACCCACCTACGCGATGCTGGAGATCGCCAACGGCCTCGACGTGCCCGACCGGGAAATGGACTCACCCGCGGTCCGCGCCCTGACCGAGATGGCCATCCTGGTCGCGAGCCTCGACAACGACCGGCACTCCTACACCAAGGAGACCGAGCACTGCCCCACCGAACAGAACGCCGTCAACGTCTTCCAAGTCCACCACGGCTGCTCGCTGCGCCAGGCCCGCGACGAGACCATCGCCCTGCGCGACGCCGTACTGGAGCGGTTCCTGGTCCTGCGCGACCGGGTCACCCCCCGCGCCGGCGCGTCCCTGCGCCACTACCTCACCGACCTCGGGCACGGCATCCGCGGCAACATCGAATGGGCACTGCGCGTACCGCGCTACCACGCCCCGGACGGAACCGCCCGCACCGCCCCGGCGCACATCCCGGCCCAGGCATCGGCCGACCACTGGGCCGACGCACCCCGCTCCGGCAGCCACGACCCCCGGCGGCTGCCGTCCGTCGCGTGGTGGTGGAGCGACGACCTCGTCCTGTGAGCGGACGGGCAGGTCCGCCGGGCCGTCACTCCGGTGTGGCGTTGCATCGGATGCCCGCCGCCTGCACAACCTCACCCTCGCCGGATGACGAGGGACTCACGCGGGCCAACGAACACGCCGTAGACACAGATGCCGTCGGCTCGGCTCGTCGGGTTGGGCCCGGCGGGGAGATGCCGTGGACTCTGTCTTCGTACGGCATACGCGGATCAGGGAACTGCGCCATCCTTGACCATGGCGCCGAAGCGGCTTCGGCCCGCCTGTGACGTTTCCCGTCAGTCGAGGTGCACTCTCATGAAGTCCCGCTTGAAGTCCCGATCTACGCTTACGACCTGGCTGAGCGAACTCGACCGTTCTCGCCTGGCACGCGTACTCACCCTGCGGAAGGACGCGGCCTCCGCTCCGGAACCACGCTCGGTGGGGGAACTGGCGGATCGTCTCCAACGTCCGGGGTCCGTGGCACTCGTCCTGCCGCAACTCGCACTGCCGTGCCTGCAGGCCGCCGAGGCGCTGGCAGCCCTGGGGGCGCGGGCGACCCGCGACAGCTTCGCGGAGTTGCTCGGTTCGACATCCCCTGCGGCGGTGCACGCACTGGACGCGACGCTGGAGGCGCTGTCGGATCGGGCGCTCGTGTGGCACGACGGCGACGGGGCACTCCGCATGTCTACGCCCTTGCGGCAGGCGTGGAGCACGCCCCTGGGACTTGACGCGCCGCTGGAGGAGTTGCTGGCCGGCATCACCTCAGAGGAACTGCGCGGCATCCTGACGGTCCTGGGTGTCAAGGCCCCTGGCACCAAGCAGCAGCGACTCGCGGCTCTGCTGGAGCATCACAGTGCCGCGGAACGGGTCGCCGCGCTGGTGGCGGGAGCACCGGCGGCCACACGGAAGTTGCTTGAGGAGAGCGCCAGGTCCACGCCACGTCAGTCGCCGTTCGTCGGGTTCGGTGCTCCTGGCCGCGATCTCCAGCCGGGCGCCCGTTGGGCACTCGACCGCGGGCTTCTGTTCCAGGACCGTCACCGGTACGGGCCCGTCCGGATGCCGGTCGAGGTGGCCTTGGCTCTGCGGGGCCCCGATTGGCACGCTCCGTTCGACCCTCTGCCGCCCCTGCCGCAGTTGGTGCCCGTCACCTCCTCGGAGGTGGAGCGGGAGGCCGCGGCGGCAGCCGGCGCGTTCGCGGCCCGTGCCGCCTCCGTTCTTTCGGCGTGCGCGACCGCTCCACCGGCCCGGCTGAAGTCGGGCGGGATCGGCGCGCGTGAACTGGCCCGGCTCGGCAAGGTCGCCCAGGCGGAGGACGCCGTCGTACGCATCGCCCTGGAGACCGCGTACGCCGCCGGGCTGCTGGCCCGCGACGGCGATCGCGTACTCCCCACCGAGGCGTACGACACCTGGGCCGAGCAGGAGCCCGCGGAACAACTCGCCGTACTGCTCCGGGCATGGCGGGACCTGCCGCTCACCCCCACCCGGGCGCGCGACGAAGACGACAAGTCGCTTCCCGCGCTCGCCGGTGCGCCTGCCTGCGGCGGCTGTCTGCAAGCCCGCCACGGGCTGTTCACCGCGGCGGCGGGGCTCCCGGCAGGACAGGGTGTGAAGGTCGCTTCGGAGCTGGGGCCGCTCGTGGCCTGGCACCGTCCGCTCGCCGACGACGCCTCGCCCGAGGACACGGCACCGTTCGGCACCGTGATCCGCGAAGGCGAACTGCTGGGCGTGCTGGCACGGGGGGCACTGTCCCCGCTCGGTGCCCACCTGGCGGCCCACGCCGACGAAGAACTCGACAGCACGGCCCTGCGGCTGCTGCCCCCCGCGACCACGACGGCCCGGATCGGCGCCGACCTCACCGCCGTCGTCACCGGCACCCCCTCCGCGCGCCTCTCGGCGCTGCTGGATTCGACGGCCGACCGGGAGACCAGTGGCACGGCGTCGGTATGGCGCTTCAGTGCCGGCAGTGTCCGCCGGGCCCTGGACGCCGGCCGTACCCCGGACGGCATCGCAGCCGACCTGGCCGGTAGCTCCGCCACGGCCCTGCCACAGCCGCTGACCTATCTCATCGCCGACACCGCGCGAGGTCATGGACGGGTGCGCATCGCCCCCGCGGCCTGTGTCATCCACGGCGACGAACCCGCGCTCCTGGCCGAACTCGCCGCCCACCGCGCACTGGCCAAGCTCGCCCTGCGGCAGCTCGCCCCGACGGTCCTGGTCAGCGGCAGTCCACCCGCGACGACTCTCGCCGCGATCCGCGCCGCGGGTTACGCCCCGGTCGCCGAGACCGCCGGGGGGACGGTACGCATCGAGAAGCAGCTGCCGCGGAGGGCCGCCGCCGTCCCGCCGCCGCGAGGGCAGGTCGGGCGGCGCGGCCCCCGGAACACCGCGACTCGCGCCTCGGATCTGCCCACCGACACCGGGATGGACGTCCTGGCCGACCGACTGCTCAAGGCCCTGCCGACGGCACCGGAACCGGACCCGTTCGGCAGCGGGGTGCCTTTCGCGACGGACACCGAGGAGATTGTCGCCGGATACGCGAAGCACCTGTCGTACAGCGACGTCCGCCAGGTCGCCCATGCCATCGACACGGGTACGGCCATCACGGTCGAGTACGTCGCCGCCTCGGGCAACCGGACCGTACGGACCCTCAGCGACCTGCAACTCGACCCGCCCTGCCTCGACGCCTGGTGCCACCTGCGCGAAGCGGAACGCGTCTTCACACTCTCCCGCATCCATGGCGTGATGCCCGCGTAGGACTCGACGACCAAGGCCGGGTGCCCGGGGACCCGGGCACCGGTTGAATCGACCCTAGGACGGCCGGGACGCGAGCGGGGCGGCCTTGTGGGGAGAAGCGCTTTCCCCACCAACGGGTTCCCTCATTCGGGTGTGATTTCGTGAAATGGGTTGCCGAATGAACCGCACGCCTCCCCCAGCTTTCCCCGGTATGGGGAGAAGAGGGCCGAAGCGGTGCCTCCGGCCCGCCCCGCGGCGTAGCGTGAAGTGCCATGACGTCCGAACAACGGCTGGCCGACGCGTTCCTGGCCCTGGCCGGCGGCACCGAGGCCGGTCCCCTGGACGTGTCCAGGACGCTCACGGCCCTGGCCCATCGCGCCCCCGCCCTGCTCGGCGTGCGCGCCGCGGCCGTGGTGTTCGAGCCCGCCGGCCCGGCCCCGGCGTTGGTGGCGGGCTCGGACCCCGAGGTGTCCCGCCTCGAACAGGATGCCGTGGACTGGCGCGAGGGTCCCGGCCTCGAATGCCGCCGCGTCTCCGGTCTCCGCCCGGCGCCGGAGGCCCTCGACAGCGAGGTCGGCCGGCGGCGCTGGCCGCGCTACGCCGCACGGGCCACGCGACTGGGCCACACCCACGTCCTGGCCCTCCCCCTGCGTACCCGCCCCGCGGCGGGCGGCGCCCTGGTCCTGCTGACCGACGCCCCGCGGTCCCTCACCCCGGACGCGGTGGCCCTCGGCACCTCGCTCGCCGACTTCACCGCCGTCACACTGGAGCGGGCCCGCGAGGCCGACCGCAGCCGGACGCTCACCAGCCAGCTGGAGCAGGCGCTGACCGGCCGCGTCGTCATCGAACAGGCCAAGGGGGTCCTCGGCACCCTCCTGGGGCTCTCCCCGGACGACGCGTTCGACATCCTGCGCAAGCACGCCCGTACGCGTCGGCGGTCGGTGCGGGACGTGGCCCGCGAGGTGGTCGAGGGGCACGCCGACCCGGAGCTGACCGGCCGGCCCGTCGCCTGACGGCAAGTCATGTCCGGCTCCGGACGCCACCGCGGCGGCTACGGCGTGACCCGGGCCCGTCCCGTCCCGGTCGTCTGGTCCACGTCCGACACCCGCACCGTCGCCCGCATCGTCCAGGTGCCGGGGAGCGGGAGGGTGACGGAGTTGGCGCTCCAGTAGCCGCCCCGGTCGGTCAGCCCCGCGTCAATGGGGCCGATGTCCCGGTCGGGGAGGGAGAAGGAGAGCCGCAGTTCGGGTACGGCGGTCAGACCGCCGTCGGCGCCGAAGACCACGGCCTGCACCGCGTTCTCGCCGGTGCGGCCGGGGTCCAGGGTGATCTGGACGGTTCCCCGGCCGCCCGGGGTGCCGACGTCGAACGGGACCGTGGTGAGGGACGCGGGGTTCGGCGCGGCCACCGGGCCGGCTCCGGCCGACCCGGCCGCCCCGGCCGCCCCGCCGCCGGTCCGGCCGGGCGAGGTGCCGGTGAGCACGGTGGTGATCAGCAGCACGCCGGCGGCGATCAGTGTCTCGGCGCACACTGACCGGCGCAGGGGGCGGTGGGGGGTGGGGGGTGGTTGGGGGTCGTCGGGGGTGAGGGCGGGGGTGGGGGCGGGGGTGGGAGCAAGGATCCGTACGGGAGCAGAGGCCCCAGAAACAGACGCGAGGGCGGGAACAGAGGCAGGGCCCGGACCCGACGCAAGCCCGGAGCCGGCCGCAGGGCTCACCGCATCCCCCCGTCCCCCCGCCGCCCCCACCATCCGCCGCGTCCACCGGCGTGACACCCCGGCCGCCGCCAGCAGCAGGAGCACCGCGGCCCCCTTGGCCAGCAGCAGCCTGCCGTACGGTGTGCCGGTGAGGGCCGGCCAGGAGCCGAGGCCGCGCCAGGACTGGTAGACGCCGGTCACGGTCAGGACCGCCACCGAGGCCAGGGCCAGCCGGGAGAACCGGGCGACGACGGCGGCCGGGAGGGCCGGTCCGGTCGGGGTGCGGCGCAGCAGCGTGAGCAGGGCCGCGAGGCCGCCCAGCCAGCAGGCCGTCGCCAGCAGGTGCAGTACCGCCGACGTGAGCGCCACCGGAACCTGGCTGCCGGCCGCCGCGTGCTCGGCACCGGCCCAGGTCAGCGCGAGTACGACGGCCAGCGCGGCGCCCGCCGCACACGCCCCGCGCCCCGCCCCGCCGCCGGGCCGCAGCAGCCGGGCCGCCAGGAACGCGGCCGCCCCGAGCAGCACCAGCCGGGCCAGCAGCAGCGCCCCCGGCCGGGTGGTCAGAGTGTGGCCGAGGACGCCGGGGTCGACGGCGGCGCCCGGGCCGGTGCCCGCCTCGTAGGGGCCGCGCAGCAGCAGGAGGGCGACGGTGGCCGCCAGCAGGGCCCACCAGCCCGTCGCCGCCAGGGGACGCAGCCGTCCGGCATCCGGCGGACGGCACAGCACGACGAACGCCGCCGTGCCGACGAGCAGGGCGCCCGCGAGATAGGCGAGGTAGCGGGCGGCGGTGTGCAGGGCGCCGGTGAGCGGGTCCTCGGCCGGACCGGGGTCCGCGGCCGTGGCGGAGGGCCGGCCCACGGAGAAGGTGAACGCGCCGGAGACCGGGTGACTGTCGGCGGACACCACCCGCCAGGCCACCGTGTACGTGCCCGCGCCGAGCCGGTCCGGGCGGGGAAAGGAAACGCGGGCCGTCTCGGACCGGTCGTCCGCGCGGCCCGCCGCCCCGACGCGGACCCGGTGGCCGTCGGGGCCGAGGACGCGGAAGGAGTCGTCGCGCAGGCCGACGGACTCGCTGAACGTCAGGGTGAGGTGCCGGGGGGCGCGCTCGAGGACGGTTCCGTCGGCGGGGTCGGTGGCGGTGAGGGCGGCGTGGGCGGACGCCGGTCCGGCGCCGAGGAGGAAGAGGACGAACAGGACCAGCACGGTGCCGAGCAGCACCAGCCCCTGAACTCCGCGACGCCCTCCCTGAACTCCGCGACGCCCTCCGTGAATTCGACGACGCCCTCCGTGTTCACGGTGTTCACGTTTCCCGCCACCCCTCACGCCACCACCCCGTCGTGCGACTCACCGGCTCGGGGATACGTACGGACGCGAGGGGCCATGTGCTCACCGGGACGGGACGATCACCAGGACGGACGCGCCGACACCCCGCCGTCCACCACCAGGTCGTGCCCGGTGACGAAGGAGGCCAGCCGGGAGGCGAGGAACACGCAGGCGTCGCCGACGTCCTCCGGGCGGCCGAGCCGGCCCGCGGGCACCGCGTCCAGCCAGCGCCGTACGCCCTCGGGCCAGGCCCCGGCCAGGCCGTCCCGGTCGGTCAGGCCGGGGGAGACGGTGTTGACGCGGATGCCCCACCGGCCGTACTCCAGGGCCGCCGCGCGGGCGTGCAGGACGACCGCCGCCTTGGCCGCGCCGTAGTGGGCGTGGCCGGGGGCGGTGGCGCGTGCCTCGATGGAGGCGATGTGGGTGACGGTGCCGCCGGTGCCGGTACGGCGCATCACCTCCGCCGCGGCCTGCGTACAGGCGAAGACGCTGGTCAGGTCGGTGTCCACCACCGTCCGCCACTCGGCCGCCGTCATCCCGGGCAGGTCCCGCACCGGCTGTACGGCGGCGTTGTTGACGAGTGCGTCCAGCCGTCCGCCGCCCCAGTCGGCGGCCTCCTCGACCAGGTGCCGACAGGCGTCCTCGTCGGTGAGGTCGGCCCGCAGCACGACCGCCCGACCGCCGCGTTCACGCACCCGGGCGGCCACCTCGCCGGCTGCCGCCACCGACGTACGGCAGTGCAGCGCGACCGCCGCGCCCTCCTCTGCGAGGCGCAGCGCGATGCCCCGGCCGATACCGCCGCCCGCGCCCGTGACCAGGGCCGTCTGTCCGTCAAGGAGGTTCATGGGCGGCAGAGTTCCATGATCCGGGCCGCCTCGGCCGGGTAGCGCGCGGTCAGTTCCCCGGCGTCGCCGTGCTCGTAGTCCGGGTAGCTGAAGCCGGGCGCCATCGTGCAGCCGAAGAGGGTCCAGGCGCCGCCGGCCGCGACCCGGCCGCCCATCCAGGTGCCGGCCGGGACGGTGAGCTGGACCTGCTGGCCGCCCAGCACGTCCGGTCCCAGGACCGCCGTACGGGCGCTGCCGTCGGGTTCGAGGAGGAGCAGATGGAGGGGGTCGCCGAGGTAGTGGTGCCAGATCTCGTCGGCGGGCAGGCGGTGCAGGGCGGAGAAGTCGCCGGGGCGGGCGGTCAGCAGCGCGACGATCGCGGTGCCGGCCGGGCGGCCGTCGGGACGTTCCGGCCCGGCCCAGGTACGCCGGAACAGGCCGCCCTCGCGCGGGATCGGCTCCAGCCCGTAGTGCGCGGCGAGTTCCTCGGGGGTCGGCGGACTGCTCATCCGCGGCAGCGTACGCCCGCCGGGCGACTGCCGCCCTCTTCGACGAGCCGGTCGGCCAGTTGCCACCGGCTCTTCCGACGAACCGGTCGGCGGTGGCCGCCGTGGCCGTCTCCGCGACGGCGACGCGCCGTACAGCCGTACAGCCGTACAGCCGTACAGCCGTACGGTCGTACAGCCGTACGGTCGTACGGTCGATGCCGTACAGCGGCTCGGCGCGCGGCGGCCGGCCGAGGGCGGCCCGACGCGCGGGGCCGGCGCGAGGCAGGGCAGGAACAGCTCGGGGTACGCGTGTGGCGTGGCCGGCGCGGCGGAGGCGGACTCGGCCACCGGCCGCCGGCCGCCGTACGACGGCGGAACGCACCGCCGTGCACGCGTCGTCGCCGGGAATCGTCGGCGCGCAGGTGCGGGACGCCCCGGGTCGCACGGTGGATCCCGACGCTCACCCCGCCCCACCACCTGCCGGGCGCGCGGCCCGGGACCCGACGCGCGATCATCGGTTCATGGACGTCACCCTGCACCTCGCCCAGGACCCGGAGGCCGACGAGCTGCTCGGCCGCAGCCCGCTCGCCGCGCTGGTCGGGATGCTGCTGGACCAGCAGATTCCGATGGAGTGGGCGTTCAAGGGCCCCGCCACCATCGCCCGCCGGATGGGCGCGGACGACCTGGACGCGCACGACATCGCCGCGTACGACCCGGAGGAGTTCGCCGCGCTGCTCGCCGCGAAACCGGCGGTGCACCGCTACCCCGGCTCGATGGCGGGCCGCGTCCAGCAGCTGTGCCGCTATCTCGTGGAGCACTACGACGGCGCCGCCGACGGCGTCTGGCAGGACGCCGGCGACGGCCGCGAGCTGCTCCGCCGCCTCCAGGACCTGCCCGGGTTCGGCAGACAGAAGGCGCAGATCTTCCTCGCCCTGCTCGGCAAGCAGCTCGGCGTCCGCCCGGACGGCTGGCGCGAGGCGGCGGGCCCCTACGGCGAACCGACCGCCTTCCGCTCGGTCGCCGACATCACGGGCCCGGAGTCGCTGGCCAAGGTCCGCGCGCACAAGCAGGAGATGAAGGCGGCGGCGAAGGCCGCCAAGGGAAAGCAGGGAGAAGTAAGCAGGGGGAAGTAAGCAGGGAGAAGTAGGAGGAGGAAGCAGAAGCCGCCGTCCGGACTCGTCCCCGACCGGCCCCCTCCGACGTGCGCCCCCGCCCCGCCCGTCGCCAGCATGAACCATGGCCGAGTCACCGAGCGGCTCCCGTCCGCCGTCGCCCGCCGCCCGCCGGCGCGCCTGGGCGCGCGTACTGGTGCTGCTGCTCGCCCTGCTCGTACCCGGCACGTACGCACAGGCGCAGGCCGGGCCGCCCGCCGCGGTGACCGGCGACACCGGCGGCGGTACGGCGGCCGAGTACGACCTGCTCGACTCCGCCCTGCGGGCACCCGCCCGCGCCACCCGCCGCGGTGCCGCGCCCCGGCGCCCGGCACCGCGGCCCCCGCGCACGCCGCGGCCGACCGCTTCCCCCGCCGCCCGGTGCGCCGCGCCCGCACTCCCGCCACCGTCCTTCCGGCACCCTGCGCGCTCCGTCGTCCTGCGCTGCTGACCGGCCCGGCCACCCGCCCCCGCCGGCCAGCACCCCGCACACGACGTACGACGCACGGACCGAGGAAACCCATGCTCAAAGACCCTTACGCCGTCCTGCGCGCCCTCCTGCGCGCGGAGGCCAGCCGCAACAACCCCAGCCCCGAGCCCCGACCCGCACCGACCACCTCCCAGGTACGGAAGCACCCCGCACCGGAGCGTGACCGCGGCTGACCGCACGGTCGACCGGCGGCGGGGGACGACCACCCCCGCCGCCGCCCGCCGCCGCCACCCCGCCGCCCGGCGCCGATGTCCGGCGCCGATGTCCCGTTTCCCGCGTTTCCCCGCTTTGTGCCGCCTTTGCTCCGGCTTTTTCAGTCCCCGCACTCCGCCTCCATGGCTGCGCCCGGAACGTCTGGGCCGGTAGGCTTTCCGTGTGATCTTCAAGCGCATCGGAAACGGCCGGCCGTACCCCGACCACGGCCGGGAGAGCACCCGGCAGTGGGCGGACGTCGCACCGCGCCCGGTCCGCCTCGATCAGCTCGTGACGACCAAGGGCCAGCTCGACCTGGAGACCCTGCTCGCCGAGGACTCCACCTTCTACGGCGACCTCTTCGCGCACGTCGTGAAGTGGCAGGGCGACCTCTACCTGGAGGACGGCCTGCACCGCGCGGTGCGCGCCGCGCTCCAGCAGCGCCAGGTGCTGCACGCCCGCGTTCTCGAGCTCGACTGACGCCCCGGCCGGCGCCCGCCGCTGTCCCGCCGCCGCCCCGCCGAGGTCCCGCCAGGCGCCGCTTGGCCCTTTCGGGTTGCATTCGGATATCGCCC
Organism: Streptomyces sp. JW3; assembly: GCF_052216785.1. NCBI lineage: Bacteria > Bacillati > Actinomycetota > Actinomycetes > Kitasatosporales > Streptomycetaceae > Streptomyces > Streptomyces sp. JW3. The sequence continues at coordinate 55,011 of NZ_JBQOUX010000040.1, forward strand.
CGCGCCGTCGAATGATCATCTAGTAGGCATTGCCGTCGGTGCGCACTACGCTGCGTTCATGAGCATGCTGACTCCCCCCGGCATGGGCGGCAAGTACCGGATCACGGGTGACAAATACCCGCGGATGCGGCGTCCCCGGCGGCGCGGCAGGCTCGCTTTCCTCGCCGTCGCCTGCGTCGCCGCCCTCGGCCTGATCGGCTGGGGCACCTGGCAGCTCGTCGACGTCTTCACCGGCGACGACGAGGCGGCGGCCGCCGCCGGCACCAGGTCGGGCCGCTGCACCGCGGCCGACACCGCCGGTGACTCCGGCCATGACTCCACCCGTGACTCCTCGGGCACGAACGTTTCGTCCTCCCCCGCGGCCGTGCCCAAGCCCGGCACGGTCACCGTCAACGTCCTCAACGCCACCACCCGCAGCGGCCTCGCCAAGGAGACCGCCGACGAACTGAAGAAGCGCGGCTTCCGGATCGGCGACGTGGGCAACGCGCCCGCGAAGTACGACAAGAAGGTCGCCGGCACCGGCGTCCTGCTCGGTCCCGCCGCCGCCCTGAAGACCACACTGCCGGTACTCGGCACCCAGCTGCCGGCCGCCGAGCGGCGCACCGAGGCGGCCCGCAAGGGCGCCTCGGTCGACCTCATCATCGGCGACAAGTTCACGGGACTGGCGAAGAAGGCGCAGGCCGACACGGCCCTGGCCGCGTTGAACGCGCCGCAGCCCTCCCCGAGCGCCGGGAAGGGCTGCTGACGGAAAGAGCGCGGCGCGGCGGTTACTCGGCCGCGCCGTACATCCGGTCGCCCGCGTCGCCGAGGCCCGGCACGATGTAGCCGTGCTCGTTGAGGCGCTGGTCGACCGAGGCCGTCACGACGGTCACCGGGGTGCCGGCCAGCTCGCGCTCCATGACCTCGACGCCCTCGGGGGCGGCCAGCAGCACCACGGCGGTCACGTCGTCGGCGCCGCGCCGCATCAGCTCCTTGATCGCGGCGACCAGGGTGCCGCCGGTGGCCAGCATCGGGTCGAGGACGTAGACCTGACGGCCGGAGAGGTCGTCCGGCATGCGGGTGGCGTAGGTGGACGCCTGGAGCGTCTCCTCGTTGCGCACCATGCCCAGGAAGCCCACCTCGGCGGTGGGTAGCAGCCGGACCATGCCGTCGAGCATGCCGAGACCGGCCCGCAGGATCGGCACCACCAGCGGGCGCGGGTAGGAGAGCTTGACGCCGGTGGTCTGCTCGACCGGCGTCTGGATGTCGACCTGTTCGGTCCGCACGTCGCGGGTGGCCTCGTAGGCGAGCAGGGTGACCAGCTCGTCGGCGAGCCGACGGAAGGTGGCGGAGTCGGTGCGCCGGTCGCGCAGCGTGGTGAGCTTGTGGGCGACCAGGGGGTGGTCGACGACGTGGAGACGCATGTCCCCCACAGTAACCGGGCCCCGCGTCGAACCGTCCGGACGGGGGAAGACGGAAGGGGACGGACGCGGGGTGATGAGACAGTGCCTGACCGGGAATTCCACGACACGCCGTCCCTCGGTGAGCCACCACGGGCCGCACGGAGGGAACCACGGAGGGAACCACGCAGCGAACCACGCAGCGAACCACGGAGGGAACCACCGAGGGAACAGAGCCGGGCGACGGCCCCGGCTCCCGCTCCGGCTCCCGCTCCGGCTCCCGCCCCGGCCCCCGCCCCGGACGCCGAGCGGCGGCGGCGTCGGGAGCGGTTCCTGCGGGAACTGCGCGAGGCCCGGGAACTGCGGGACCGGGTGCAGCCGCGCCGGGCCCGGACCGCCCGGCTGCGCCGGGCCATGCGGATGCGCACGTTCCGCTGGTAGCCCGCCCGGCCCTGATGTCCTGAGCCGGGAAGATCGCGCGCCGCGCCGGTGTTGCTCCCGTGCGGGCGTGCGCGGACGCCACGGCAAAGCCGCGTACGATCCGCAAGTGGCGGCGACGAGTGTGCTGGTGGGCCCCTCGTGACGCGGTTCCGGCGTGCTCATGGACGGGATCGCGGCGCGGACGGACCCACGATCAAAACAGCCGGACACAGGGAGCCGAAGACGTCCCCTGACGGCCATGTTTCTGCCACGATTCCGAGTGGGTGGGGCTCGGAGCCCGCTCCTTCCCCGCCCTGGACCTCCGCCGGGGGGAACCCCGACCGGCACGCCTATGACCAGTGGGAGAGTCACGGTGTACTTCGCCGCACTGCTCGCGCGCACCGAAGACGGGTGGGAAGCGAGCGACACGGAGCTCGACGATGTGGAGACCCTGGCGGACCTGGCCGACCTGGCCCGGGAAGCCACTCCCGACGAGGACACCGTCCTCGTCCTGATCGAGCAGGAGGGCGGGTGGTTCGGTGTCGTCCGGGTGGACGGCGAGGAGGACCCCCGCATCTACGTCTCCGACGCCGCCGCCGCTGCCCGCAGCAGCTACGGCGAGATCCTGCTCACCGATGAACTGCTCGGCCGAAAACCCGGCGACGACGGCACCGACCTGGACGCCCTCGACCTCGACGGCACCGAGGACGGTGAGTCCGACGACGACGAACCCGACGCCGCCGCGGACACCCCGGCCGCCGACGCCGTACCGCACGGGCCGGTGGGCGACGCCGGGGTCCTGGACGACCTCGGTGTGAGCGAGAAGGAACTGCTCTCGATGACCGAGGACGCGCTCATGGAGATCGCCGAGTCGCTGGGCGCCTCCGAGGTACTGGAGACCGTCCGCTGACCCCACCGAACACCTCCGGCGCACCGGGAGCACCGGGAGCACCCGGTACTCCCGGCGTCCCGTCCGCTCCCGAGGCGGTGGCGGACCCGGTGCGCGCGCCCTGGCGGCCCGCGATGCGGCTCGCCCTGGACGAGGCGCGCCGGGCCGCCGCCGGCGGGGACGTCCCCGTCGGCGCCGTGGTGCTGTCCCCGGACGGCACCGCGGTGCTCGCCGCCGGGCACAACGAGCGCGAGGCCACCGGCGATCCGACCGCGCACGCCGAGGTCCTCGCGATCCGGCGGGCCGCGGCCCGGCTCGGCGAGTGGCGGCTGACCGGCTGCACCCTCGTCGTCACGCTGGAGCCCTGCGTGATGTGCGCGGGCGCCCTCGTGCAGTCCCGGGTGGACCGGGTGGTCTACGGCGCCCGCGACGAGAAGGCGGGCGCGGCCGGCTCGCTGTGGGACGTCGTACGCGACCGGCGGCTCAACCACCGGCCCGAGGTGATCGGAGAGGTCCGCGCCGAGGAGTGCGCCGCCCTGCTCACCGACTTCTTCCGGCACCGCTGAATACCGATTTCGAAGCACCGCCCACCGTGCGGTAAGGTCTCTCCCGGTAGCGTGTCCGAGCGGCCGAAGGAGCTCGCCTCGAAAGCGAGTGTGGCGCAAGTCACCGAGGGTTCAAATCCCTCCGCTACCGCTTCTTTACGAGGGCCCCGTCGAAAGGCGGGGCCCTTCGTGCGATCATGAGCAGCGCTCGGACAGCAGCCCGGACACCGGGGATGCCAGCGACAGGGGAGGCCGCGGTGGCGGTGAACGCGAAGAAGATCGCCGTCTATGTGGTCGTGGTCTTCGTGCTGTACCTGATCATCACGGACCCCGCCAAGGCCGCGGACTACGTCCAGATAGGGTTCGAGGGCATCTCCGACGCGGCCAAGGCCATCGGCGACTTCATGTCCTGGGTCGCCCACGGCGGACAGTGAGGACGGCACAGCGATGATCCGGCACCTGGTCCTGTTCAAGCTGAACGAGGGCGTCACGCGCGACGACCCGCGCGTGGTCGAGGGCGTCGCGGCGTTCCGTGCCCTCGGCGGCCAGATCGGCGAACTCCGCTTCTGGGAGTGCGGCTGGAACATCAGCGACCGCCCCATCGCCTACGACTTCGCCATCAACTCGGCCGTCGACGACACCGACGCCCTGAAGCGCTACCTGGAACACCCGGCGCACCAGGCGGGCGTCGCGCTGTGGCGCGAGTTCGCCACCTGGGTGATGGCGGACTACGACTTCTAGCCCGGCTCCCGCCCCGGCTCCGACCCCGCACCGTTCCGGTGTGGGGTTCTTTGCGTTGTACGCACCTTTTCTGACTGTTTCACCTTCAACACGGGGTTATGCGGTGCTTGCACACAGTGCACATGTCTTGTGATGCTATGACCGCTTTTGACGGATGAGTTGACGGATGAGTTTGAGCAGATCATGAGGTGGAGTTGACCGTGTCGGCCAGTACTGCACCTCAAGCGCCGCCCCAGGAGGCGCCCGCGCCCCAGCGCAGCAGCCGGGGCGCCGACACCCGGGCCCTGACCCAGGTGCTCTTCGCCGAACTGAAGGACCTCGCGCCGGGCACCCCGGAGCACACCCGGGTGCGCGCGGCGCTCATCGAGGCCAACCTCCCCCTGGTGCGCTACGCCGCGGCCCGCTTCCGCTCCCGCAACGAGCCGATGGAGGACGTGGTCCAGGTCGGCACGATCGGGCTCATCAACGCCATCGACCGGTTCGACCCGGAGCGGGGCGTGCAGTTCCCGACGTTCGCGATGCCGACCGTGGTCGGCGAGATCAAGCGGTACTTCCGCGACAACGTCCGCACCGTCCACGTACCGCGCCGGCTGCACGAGCTGTGGGTCCAGGTGAACAGCGCGACCGAGGACCTCACGACCGCCTTCGGCCGCTCCCCGACCACCGCCGAGATCGCCGAGCGGTTGCGGATCAGCGAGGAGGAGGTGCTGTCCTGCATCGAGGCGGGACGGTCGTACCACGCCACCTCGCTGGAGGCCGCGCAGGAGGGCGACGGACTGCCGGGACTGCTGGACCGGCTCGGCTACGAGGACCCCGCCCTCGACGGCGTGGAGCACCGGGACCTGGTCCGCCACCTCCTCGTCCAGCTCCCCGAACGGGAGCAGCGCATTCTGCTGCTGCGCTACTACAGCAATCTCACCCAGTCGCAGATCAGTGCGGAACTCGGCGTCTCCCAGATGCACGTCTCGCGGCTACTCGCGCGTAGCTTCCAGCGTTTGAGGTCCGCGAACCGGATCGAAGCGTAATCGCAAGCGTGAGCGGGCTATAACCGGGGAGAGCGAATCGCTCACCAGGGCCGATGTGGGCGATTCAGCCCCGAAAGACCGTCAGACCCCCTGTTTCCAGGGGGTTTTCACATCTCGCATGTCGACATGTCACTACAGCGTGTTGCCGACATGTGACATTCTGCGGGAGACGCGTTTGCCGGAGCTCCGGCTCCGGTATTCAGGTGAAGGCTGCGCTCCTGAAGTGGGAGCGCGAAGTCACGACCGTCCCGCGACCCAAAGGGGGTGGCATGTCCGCAGACCAGGGCAGCTCGAAGGTGCTCGCGCTCGCCGAGAGCGAGACCGCGCCCGACGCGCTCGATGCGCTCGGCTCCATCGACGAGACCGCTGCGCTCGACGCAGTGCCGGCTCAGCCTCTCCCGGCTCTCGTCGCCCTTCCGGCGCCGGAGGCCATCGACACCCGCACCCTGTCCCGCTCCCTGTTCCTGCGGCTCGCCGCCCTCGACGAGGACAGCCCGGAGCGGGCCTACGTCCGGGACACGCTGATCGAGCTCAACCTCCCGCTGGTGCGGTACGCCGCCGCGCGGTTCCGCTCCCGCAACGAGCCGATGGAGGACATCGTCCAGGTCGGCACGATCGGCCTGATCAAGGCGATCGACCGGTTCGACTGCGAACGGGGCGTGGAGTTCCCGACCTTCGCGATGCCGACCGTGGTCGGGGAGATCAAGCGGTTCTTCCGGGACACGTCCTGGTCGGTGCGGGTGCCGCGCCGGCTCCAGGAGCTGCGGCTGGCGCTGACCAAGGCGTCCGACGAGCTGTCACAGAAGCTCGACCGGTCGCCGACGGTGGCCGAACTGGCCACCGTGCTCGGGGTCTCCGAGGAGGACGTCGTCGACGGCCTCGCGGTCGGCAACGCCTACACCGCCTCCTCGCTGGACTCGCCGGCCCCCGAGGACGACGGCGGTGAGGGCTCGCTGGCGGACCGCCTGGGCTACGAGGACACGGCGCTGGAGGGCGTGGAGTACCGCGAGTCCCTCAAGCCGCTGCTGGCCAAGCTGCCGCCCCGGGAGCGGCAGATCATCATGCTCCGCTTCTTCGCCAACATGACGCAGTCGCAGATCGGCGAGGAGGTCGGCATCTCCCAGATGCATGTCTCCCGGCTCCTCACCCGCACCCTGTCCCAGCTCCGCGAGGGCCTCATCTCCGACTGAGCGCCGCCCGGCGGGGAGCAGAGCAGCGAGGGCAGCGGGGTACGTCGTCCGTACGGCACCCGCTCGGTACGGCACCTGTGGCACCTGCGGTGCCGGCGCACCGGGACGCCGGGTAAGAACGACGCCCCAAGAGGGCGTCACGGAGGACGGTGAGGCGTCGCAGCGGCGCGGGTCGGCATCCCGCGCACGCAGGGGGCGCGCCGCCCACGTCCCCGCACCCCGACCACCGGACCACCCGTGACGCGGGTACGCCCGCACCGCCGACTCCCCCACCCGGACAACGGGACTGAGCCAAGGCCCACAAAAACCGAGCGCCGCACCCCGCGGAAGCGGTGGCGCGGCGCATACGGAAGACCGGAAGACCGGAAGAACGGAAGACCGGAAGCGTCAGCGAGTCAGCCGAGCGCCAGCCAGGCCACCGCCGCGATGACCACGACGGCCACCACGATGCCGATGATCAGGCCGACGCGGGGGCCGGAGGAGGCGGCGGCGGGCGCCGCCTGCCGGGTTCCCGGGCCGTCCTCGTCGACGAACGCGCGGAACATCTGGGTGCTGCCTGCGGGATCGTAATTGCCCTGGGGGCCCTGGGTGTTAGCCATGGGCCGAGACACTAGCGAATCCGGCGGAAGGTCCCAAGCGCGGGTCCACCGGGGCGGACCGCCCCCGGGCCGATCGCCAGCCGGCCGACGCCACCTGCGTGTTTACGGTCGCAATACTTGCCTTTGCCAAGCTTTTAGTGCTCTCTTACCTTCTTTATTTGCCTTCAGCAACCAACAGATCTTATGGTTGCCCTAAGCAACAAACCGGGAGGTGCAGATGGCCGAGAAGGCGCAGTACGAGGAGCTGATCCGCCAGTTCAGCGCCTTCGGCGCCGTGAAACGGGAGCTGGGCCGGATCCTTCCGGCCGACTGCCCCGGCGGTTCCGTCGCCGTACTGACGTTGCTCGGCCGTTACGGCGACATGCGCATGAGCAAGCTCTCCGAGTTGCTTGCCGTGGACATGTCGGTGACCAGCCGCCATGTCGCCCACATCGCCGATCGGGGTTGGATCGAACGGTCCCCCGACCCGGCCGACAAACGCTCGCGCATCCTGCGGCTGACGCCCGAGGGCCAGACGCAGCTCGACGAGCTGTCCGAACGGACCACACAGCTGCTCGCCCACCGCCTGGGCGACTGGACCGACGACGAGGTCGGCCAGCTCGCGGGGCTCATGGCCCGGCTCAGGGCGAGTTTCGACGACTGCCGGACGGCACCGGGGCGGACCACCGCGCCGCACGTGCCCGAGCAGTCCACCCGTACACCCGCGATCACCACGTAAGAAAAGGAAGTCCATGGCAACGACCACACCAGCCGGTGTGCGGGCTCATGCCAAGCACGGGGGAGGCTCCTCCGAAGGCGGCGCTCCTATGTCGCACCGGCAGATCATGGAGGCGCTGTCCGGGCTGCTGCTCGGCATGTTCGCCGCCATCCTGTCCTCGACCATCGTCACCAACGCCCTGCCCGAGATCATCGGCGACCTGGGCGGCGGACAGAGCGCCTACACCTGGGTCGTCACCGCCTCGCTGCTGGCGATGACCGCCTCCACCCCGCTGTGGGGCAAGCTCGCGGACCTGGTCGACAAGAAGGCCCTGGTCCAGATAGCCCTGATCGTCTACGTCGTCGGCTCGGTCGTCGCGGGTCTCGCGCAGAACCCGGCGATGCTGATCAGCGCGCGTGTCATCCAGGGCCTGGGGGCCGGCGGTCTGTCCGCCCTGGCCCAGATCATCATGGCCGCGATGATCTCGCCGCGGGAGCGCGGCCGGTACTCCGGCTACCTCGGCGCGACCTTCGCGGTCGCCACCGTCGGCGGCCCGCTGCTCGGCGGTGTCATCACCGACACCTCGTGGCTCGGCTGGCGCTACTGCCTCTTCGTCGGCGCGCCCTTCGCGCTCATCGCGCTGATCGTGCTCCAGAAGACGCTGCACCTGCCGAACGTCAAGCGCAAGGTCAAGGTCGACTGGGCCGGTGCCTTCTTCATCAGCGCCGCCGTCTGCCTGCTGCTCCTGTGGGTCACCTTCGCCGACGACAAGTACGCCTGGGCGTCCTGGCAGACGGCCGTCATGGTCGGCGGTTCCGTCGTCCTGGCGCTGGTCTTCTGCTTCGTCGAGACCAAGGCCAGCGAGCCGATCATCCCGCTGCGCCTGTTCAAGAACCGCACCATCTCCCTGGCGTCGATCGCCTCGCTGTTCGTCGGTATCGCGATGTTCGCGGGCACCGTCTACTTCAGCCAGTACTTCCAGCTCGCCCGGGACAAGTCCCCGACCATGTCGGGTGTCATGACGATCCCGATGATCGGCGGTCTGTTCGTCTCCTCCACCGTCTCCGGTCAGGTCATCACCCGCACCGGCAAGTGGAAGGCGTGGCTGGTCTCCGGCGGCGTCCTGCTGACGGCCGGCCTCGGCCTGCTGAGCAGCATGCGGTACGACACCCCGTACTGGCGCATCGCGATCTTCATGGCGCTGATGGGTCTCGGCGTCGGCATGATGATGCAGAACCTGGTGCTCTGCACGCAGAACCAGGTGGCCCCGAGCGACCTGGGTGCCGCGTCCTCCACGGTGACCTTCTTCCGCTCGCTCGGCGGTGCGGTCGGCGTCTCCGTGCTCGGCTCGATCATGTCGACCCGGATCAGCCACTACGCCTCCGACACCATCGGGCAGCTCAGCCCGCAGGAGCAGGCGGCGGCCGCGAAGGCGTCCGGCGGCGGCTCGATCCCGGACATGGACCTGCTGCCCCCGGGCATCCGCGAGTGGCTGGAGAGCGCCTACGGGCACGGCATCGCCGACATCTTCCTGATCGTCGCGCCGATCGCCTTCCTCGGTCTGCTGGTGACGCTGTTCATCAAGGAGGTGCCGCTGCGCACCACCGGCGCGCTGGCCCAGGCCGCCGAGGCAAACGCCGCCCCCGCCGCCCCGGCTCCCGCCGAGGCCGTCGCCCCGGCCACCGAGCCGGTGCCGGCCGGTGTGGCCGCCTCCTCGGTGTCCCGGGCGGGCCCGGCCGGGTCCC
>NZ_JBQOUX010000041.1:0-62444 GCF_052216785.1 Streptomyces sp. JW3
CACCAGGTGCCGGGGCCCGCTTCGGTGTACGGGCTACTCCCGCCGGGCCAGCGGGGCGGCCGTGGCCCGCGCACCGCTGACAACGGTGTCCTCCAGGTCCACCAGGCCCAGTTCCAGCGCGAAGATGACCAGGCACAGCCGGTTGCGCAGGCCCAGTTTCCGCATCAGCCGCTGGACGTGCGAGCGCACGGTGTTGACGCTCACCCACAGCAGGTCCGCGATCTCGGTGTTGTCCCGGCCGGAGCCGATCAGCGCGAGCACCTCGCGTTCCCGCTGCGACATCACGCTCAGCGTGGCCCGCGCGTCGCGGTTCACCGTCCACTCGAAGGCCAGGTGCCCCGAGCTGAGCTGATCGCAGTGCAGCACCTCCTCCGCCATGACGGTGCAGCCCTGCGCCACCAGGAGGGCCGCGTCGGCCAGTTCCCGGTCCGGGGCGGTGCTCAGCACGATGCCGCGGGCACCGAACCACATCGCTCCGGACAGCTCCCGGAACGGCTCGTCGGCCACGAACAGCGTCGGCGCGTGCGAGACGGACGGCTGGGCGGACGGGTGGGACGTGAACCGGTGGGCCAGCATCATGCTGTCCCGGTCGACGGCGGCCACCACGAGATCCACCCGCGGGGCCGGCTGCCCCTGGCCCGGCAGTACCTCGAACTCGCCCAGTGCGACAAAACGTTCGTGCAGAGTGCGGCGTCTGACATCGTCATTTCCCATGACGCGCACGGATATCAATGACTCCCCCTGATCATCGACGGTTGCGCCGGCCTCGACGCGGGACGCGGACGCGCTACCTCCTCACCGTCCGTCGGACACCCGCCTTCTCGAGCCTCGGCAGCACCTCGGCCGAGAAGTACTCGAGTTCGCCAAGATAGTCGACGAACGACAGTGCGAGGCCACAAACGCCCGCTTCGGCGAACGACGCGATGCTGTCAGCTATCTCGTCCGGCGTACCGACCAGTGGAAAGCCGCCGTGTCCGGCCGCGAAGCGCGGACGGAACAGGTCTATTTGCGCTTGGCTAAACGACTGGGGGTTGATGCCCTGGCCGCTCATGACGGTGTCGACGCCCGCCCAGTCGGCGTTCTCCTCGGCGTAGTAGCGCAGGAACTCCTCGGCCTCGGCGCGGGTTGGCCGGCACACCACATAGGCGTTGGAGAGCACGCCGGTCCGCGGCCGGCCGGCCCGCGCCGCGGCCTCCTCGACGCTGTCGACCAGGGCCCGGCCGCGCCGCGGATCGAAGGTGGCGGTCAGCAGGAAGTCGGCGTTGCGAGTGGCGAAGGCGCGGCCGGCCGGGGAGACGGCGGCGTTGACGACCGGCAGCCGGCCGGCGGCCGGGCGGGGACTGGTGGCGAGGCCGCGCAGGCCGGGGAAGAACTCGCCGTCGTGGTCGAAGGGTTCCTCCTCGCTCCACAGCCGGCTCACCACGTCCCACCACTCCTGGGCGTGCGCGTAGCGCTTGTCGGGGCTGCCCGGCAGGTCGAGGCCGAACGCCTCGTACTCCGCCTGGTACCACCCGGCGACGATGTTGAGCCCGGCCCGGCCGCCGCCGATCCGGTCGAGGGTGGCCAGCTGCTTGGCGGCGACCACCGGCGGCAGCAGCGCGCTGTGCACGGTGGCGAAGACGCAGACGCGTTCGGTGGCCGCGAGCATTCCGGCGGCCCAGGTGACGGTCTCCAGCACGCTGTCGTGGAAGGTGGTGCCGGGCCAGCCGATCCAGCGGCCCACCGGCAGCAGGAAGTCGATCCCCGTCCGGTCGGCCAGCCGGGCGAGCCGGAGGTTGTCGTCCCAGCTCCCCGACCAGCGCTCGGGGACGGTGGTGATGGCCAGGCCGGATGATGCGTTGGGCGCGAACAGCCCCAGCTTGAAGCCGCTCTCGGCGGACATCGCGTGTGCCATGGAACCCTCTCCGGATGCTCGGAAGCTCGACGTGCCCCGCCGGGGCCCGGGGGAGCCTGGAGGGGCATGTTCACCGTGGCAGAGGGCGATTAAGGCGCCGTAAGAGCTGGGCAGTGCCGGCGCAGGGGCGGCCGTCGGTCAGCCGGTCCAGGTGCCGCGGGCCCGGTAGGCGGGCCCCCAGAGGGTCTTCATGGCCATCCGCATCGGCGCCGGCATGAAGGAGCGCACCCGCTGGAGGTTGTCCTCGGACGCCTCGTCCAGCAGCCACGGGAACAGCTCGGCGGCCCCGGTCGGGCCGAGGCTCTCGCGCTGTACGGCGGTGAAGGACTTCCACTCCTCGGCGCTGAGCGCCTCCGCGATGTACGGCAGGCCGTCCGCCTCCTCGTGCGCCAGGTGCGACTCCAGACACGCGGCGAGGTCGGCCACCGCCTCCTCGACCCGGTCCGCGGGGACCAGCGGGTCGGTGAGTACCGCGTCCACCCGGGCCAGCAGCGGGTCCAGCCGCTCGTGCTCGGCCTCCAGTTCGGCCAGCGTGGCGAGGGTTTCGGGGCGGTGGGCGAGGCCCTTGACCATCCGGGGCCACAGGTCCCGGTCCTCGCCCTCGTGGTGGATGTGCAGCTGGGACCGGAAGATCTGCCAGCCGGTCGCCACCCGCTTGCGGGCCAGCGGGTCCTCGCCGCGGCCGCGGCGGGCCGCGGCCCGCTCCAGCCGTCCGAGGTCCCGCCGGAAGGCGTCGTGGCTGACCAGCATGATGGTGAGGTCCACGTGGCTCTTGCCGTTCCTGGCCATCCTTGCGCTCCGTTTCGGTGTGCCGTGCGGATGTGTCGCGGAGGTGTGGGGACACGCCGATGGGCGGCCGGGAAGGGGAGGCCGGCCGCCCATCGGGGATCTCGTGCTCGGACCGGACGGGGTCAGGCGCGCTTGCGCCCCACCACGGCCGTCGCGTGCGCGGGCAGGTGCAGGACCTGCTCGACCTCCAGGCCCGCCGCCGTCATCCAGGAGCGGCACTCGGCGGCCGTGTACTCGTTGCCGGCCGGGGACTGCATCATCATGGTGAGGCTCATCAGGAGGGTGTCGGCGTCCCGCCGGTCGTCGTCGATCATCGGGTCGTAGACGATGACGGCGCCGCCGGCCGGGAGGTGCGCGGCGGCCTGCGCGATCAGGCCCTCCCGGGTGGCCACCGGGGTGTCGTGCAGCACGTTGCCGAAGATCACCACGTCCGCGCCGGGGATCGGGTCGACGTAGAAGTCGCCGCCGTGGAACGACATGCGGTCGCGTACGCCGCGCTCGTCGGCCAGTTCCTCCAGGAACGGCCGCATGACCGGGCGGTCGAAGACTCCGCCGCGCAGGTGCGGGTGGGCCTGGAGCAGGGTGCCGGCCAGGTTCCCGCGGGCGCCGCCGATGTCCACGAAGGAGGTGTGCCGCGACCAGTCGTACTGCCGGGCCAGCTCGGGGCCGATGGCGCCGTTGAGGCTGTCCATCGCGCTGAGGAACTGGCGCAGCCGCTGCGGGTCGCGGAAGATCTGCGCGAACGGGACCTTGCTCTTGTCCTGGCCGTGGGCGTCGCCGGTGCGCAGCATGTCCGCCAGCGTCTCCCAGCCGGCGCCCATGAAGTCCGTCGTCATCCGCAGGAAGCCGCCGACGTACCCCTGCTGGCCGGGGATCAGGTTGCGGGCGGCCGCCGGGCCGTTGGCGTAGACGCCGGCGGCGTCGCGGGTGAGCAGGCCCAGCGCGGTCAGCGAGTCCAGGAAGTCGGGCACCCCGCGTTCGTGCAGACCCATGCGGTCCGCTATCTGCCCGGCGGTGCCGGACTCCTTGCTGAGCGCTTCGAACAGGCCCATCTCCATGGCCGTCATGAGCAGCTTGCTGCGCATGAACGACCAGCCGACCAGCATGATGTCGAACGCGTCGTCCAGCGGGGCGCCGGGCGCCGGCGAGATGGTCTTTTCCGAGGTGGTCAAGTCCGAGCTGGTCATGGAAGTTTCCTTTCGGTTCACGGTCAGGCCGTCCACATGCCGACGTTTTCCAGCGCCGCCCGGTCGGAGTCCAGCACGATCCGGTGGACCAGGCGGAGGTCGTCACCCGGCTCGATGCCGAGTTCGTCCACGAGGCACTTCCTCGTGGTGCGGTACACCTGAAGGGCTTCGCCACTGCGGCCCGACAGGAAGAGGGCGACCATCAGCAGCGCGTGCAGACGCTCGTTGTAGGGATTGGCGGCGACCAGCTCGCGCAGCCGGGCGATGGCCTCCCCGCGGCGCCGGCCGAGCCGCACCTCCAGGGAGATGCGGCCCTCCTCGACGCCGATCCACGACTCCTCGAGGCGGGAGGCGGCGCTCTGCACCAGCATGCCTTCGCGCAGCCCCACCAGGGGCGCCCCGCGCCAGAGTTTCGACGCCTTCGAGAAATGCTGGAGCGCGGTTTCCGCGTCGTGGTTCTCCAGGGCCGCCATGGCGAGTTCGCGATGCCGGTCGAATTCGACGACGTCCAGCATTCCGTCGCCGATGGAAAGATAGTACCCCGGCGGTTCCCCGATGAGGAACAGATCGCTGCCGGCGCTGCTGCTGTGCAGCATTTTCCGGAGCTGCGAAATATAGACGCGCAGCGCCTGGAGTGCCGTACGGGGCGGGCCCTGCGGCCAGAGTTCGTCGATGAGGGACTCGATGGAGAGAACCCGGTGGTGATTGACCAGAAGGGCGGCCAGGAGCGCACGGAGCTTGTGTGCCTGCGGGGTGAGAATGCGATCCCCGTCGTGCACCTGCAATTGTCCCAGAAGCTTGAAACGCACGTTTACTTATCCCCCGTTGCGGATCGGCGACTACTGATACGGTTTCAGCTTGTGCATGGCTCCGGCGAAGAATCCGAGGGGCCGCCCCTGGCGCCTCAGCAGACCGGTGTCGATGACCCGGCCCACGATGATCACGTGATCGCCGCCCGGGATCTGCTGGGTCACCTCGCAGGTGACGTAGGCCAGCGAGTTGGTGAGCACGGGACTGCCGCCCAGCCCCGGCAGGGAGTTGACCTTGAGGAACCGGTCGACTCCGGAGGCGAACAGGCCGGCGATGCCGCGCTGCTCCTCGGACAGGATGTTCACGGTGAACGACGATCCGACGTCCAGGGCGGCGCGGAAGGACGACCTGTCGTGCAGACAGAAAAGGACCAGCGGGGGATCGAGGGAGAGCGAGGTGAAGGAGTTCACGGTCACTCCGAAAAGCTCGCCGGAGTAATTTGCCGTGATGACCGTCACGCCGGTCGCGAATCGCCCGAATATCGCGCGTAGTTGTCGCTGATCGATGAGTGCGTCGCGTTCCGCCGCGGTGGCTTGCTGTGCCATCGGTGCTTCTTCCTGTTTCATGTCGAGAGGCGTGTCGATTGTCCGAGGGGACGGAAAAGCGAGGGTGCCCCTCGAGGTGCGCGCTGACCACAGGAACTCGGTATTTTCTCTTCGATGGCTTGAAGCTACCAGTTGCCGACTGGGGTCGCATCAACCTCTCGGACGAACCGGGTCCGCTCCGTGGCGGCGGGCGGGCCGGGGAATAGGTATGCGGCCCGGGACACACCCTCGTCCCGGGCCGCATGCCTATTCCGCGCCGGCTCAGAGCATCGCGGTGCCGCCGTCCACCAGGAGGTGTCCGCCGGTCAGGTACGACGACCGGTCCGAGGCCAGGAAGACGATGGCCTCGGCCACGTCCTCGGGGGTCCCGTTGCGCTTGACGGCGGTCCGGTCGGCGTTGGCCTTGCGGACGTGTTCCGGCACGTCCGACGCGAGCGAGCTGAGGATCAGGCCGGGCGCCACCAGGTTGACCCGCACGCCGGCCGGCCCCACCTCACGGGCGAGCGTCCGGGCCGCGGCCTCCAGCGCCGACTTCGACATGGACAGCGCGCCGAACCCCTCGGGGGAGCGCCGGGCCAGGGTGGCGCCGACGGCGACCACCGCGCCGCCGGCGCCGCGGTCGATCATCCCCGGCACCAGGGCGTGCACGGGGTTGAGAAAGGCGGCCAGTTGGGCCTGCACCACCTGGAGGGCCTGGGTGCGGGGCGCCTTCAGGAGCGGGCCCGGCCGGGCGGTCCGGCCGTCGACGCCGGCCGCGTTGGCGATCAGGACGTCCACCGGCCCGACCGTCTCCCGGGCCCGGTCGGCCAGCCGGTCGACCTCGTCGGCGCGGGTGACGTCGGCGCGCAGGGCCACCGCGGTGCCGCCGGCCGCCGTGATCTCCTCGACCACTTGCTGGGCGGCGGTCTCGTTGGACCGGTAGTTGACCACCACGGCCGCGCCCTGCCGGGCGAGCAGCCGGGCGGTGGCGGCACCGATGCCGCTGCCGCCGCCGGTGACCAGGGCGGCCTTTCCGGCGAACGGCCGGTACTGAGCTGTGTCGTCCATGATGCGGGCTTCCTCACGGTGAGTGCTGATGTGGGTGGGCGGGCGGGTGGGTCAGTGCCCCGATCCGGCTTTCAGGCGGCGCAGCGGGAGCAGGAAGACGAGCAGGAAGACCAGGCCGTAGACGACCACCTCGTAGCGCAGGCCGGTCTTCATCGAGTCCGAGAAGTGCTGCTGGCGGGCCCGTTCCAGGGAGGCGTGCACCAGCCGCGGCACGGCGGGGTCGCCGGTGCGGCGGGCCCGCTCGTCAAGCGCCGCGCACTCGGGTACGGGGGCGGACCGGTCGTCGGTACGGGCCTGGGCGGTGAAGCAGTCGACCAGGGAGCGCTCCAGCGCCCGGGTGTCCGTGGCGGACACCGACAGGTGCCTCAACTCGGCGTCCAGATGCGGTACTTCGTGGCGGGCGGCGGCGCCCGCGTTGCCGCTCAGCAGGCCGAAGAAGATCGCGCCGAGCACCGCGACGCCGACCGCGTTGCCGGACTGGCCCACCGTGGCCTTGACGCCGGCCGCCGAGCCGGCGCTCGGGCCGACCGCCTCGGCGAGCACGACGTCGTTGACGGTGGTGACGATCAGGCCGAGGCCCAGGCCGACCACCAGACCGGCGGGCGCGAGCCGCCAGAAGGACAGGTCGGTCGGATAGGCGTCCAGCGTCACCATCAGCGCGACCATGCCGAGCGCCATCACGGCGGCACCGGCCTGCACCAGGCGCTTGCCCAGCCGGGGCAGCAGCGGGATGGCGATGCCGGAGGCCAGCCCGGTGCCGACCGCGATGGGCAGGAAGGCCAGGCCGGTGCGGAGCGCGGACCACTCGTAGCCGGCCTGCAACTCGACCGCCAGTACCAGGAAGAACGCGGAGATGCCCGCGAAGCTCATGAACTGGACCACCAGGCCGGTGCCGAAGGAGCCGCCGCGGAACAGGGCCAGGTCGACGACCGGTTGGCCGCCCCGCCGCTCAAGGGCCCGCTGGTGCAGCAGGAACAGGCCCAGGGCCGGCGCCGCGAGGGCCAGCATCGTCCAGATCCACCAGGGCCATCCGGCGTCCCGGCCCTGGATCAGCGGGAAGGTCACCAGGGCCACCGCGCCGGTGCCGAGCACCGTGCCCACCAGGTCGAGGCCGGGCCGCTGGGCGGAGCGGTGCTCGGTCACCAGCAGCGTCGCCCCGACCGCGGCGAGCAGCCCGATGGGCACGTTGATCAGGAAGATCATCCGCCAGCCGGAGCCGAACAGGTCCAGGTCCACCAGCGCGCCGCCGACCAGCGGTCCCGCGATGCCGGCCAGCCCGGTGACGCCGCCGAGCGCGCCGAACGCGGCGGCCCGGTGCTTCCCGGTGAAGGTGACGTGGATGATCGCCTGGACCTGCGGGAACATCAGGGCCGCGGCGAGGCCCTGGAGCAGTCGGTACAGCACGATCTGGGTGCCGCCGGTCGCGGTGCCGCACAGCAGCGAGGCGGCGGCGAACGCGAGCACGCCCCAGACGAACACCCGGCGGCAGCCGTAGATGTCCCCGAGCCGGCCGCCGGCCACCAGCCCGGCGGCGAACGTCAGTTGATAGCCCGCCAGGATCCACTGCACCTGGGCGTAGCCGGTGTGGAAGGAGGTCTGGATCTCGGGGGACGCCACGGTGACGACCGTGACGTCAAGCAGTTCCATGAAGGCGGCCAGGAGGATGACGGCCAGTCCGAGCCAGGTGCGTCGCGACGGCGGCGGTGGATCGGACGGGGCCGTCCGGGCCGCGGTGCCAGTACGGAGATCACTCACGATGGGCTCCCGCAGGTTGCCGGACGAGCAAATAGTTAGTAGCCTAACGAACGATTTCCATCATGGTCAACATTATGGTCAACCGGCTTTTGCCCGTCGGTTCGGCGGCAGGAGATACTGTGGTGACCAGGCAGCGAGCGGAGGTGCGGGTGCCTAAGCAAGAGGCCGACCAGGCACGGGCCAAGGAAACAGACGCGGGGCCGGTCTGGCTGCGCAAGAGCATCGCTCCCAAACTGCGGCTGGCGGCCAAGGAGTCGCGCGGGTTCTTCGAGGACGAACTCGGCAAGTCCGGGGTGACCTTCGCGACGTGGACGATCCTCGCGACCCTGAAGCTGGAGGGGTCGATGATCCAGCGCACCCTCGCCCAGTACCTGAGCATCGAGGGGCCCACGCTCTCCCGGCATCTGGAGACGATGGAGCGGCGCGGGCTGGTGGCGCGCACCCGGGACGGCGCCGACCGCCGCACCGCCGTGGTCGCCCTGACCGACGAGGGCCGCTCCCGGTACGAGGAGATCGAGTCCGTCGCCCTGCGCAGCCAGGAGCGGATGCTGCGCGGGCTCAGCGACACCGACGTGGCGCAGCTGAGCACGCTGCTGGAGAAGATCCGCTCCAACGTCAGGCCGGACTGAGCGGGGGCTCCGCGCGGTGCTGTCGGCATGGGGTTCCTCGCCTCGGTGACGCGTCCGCCCGCGTTCGCGCGCGGGCTCTGACGCATCTCAGCCGACGGCTGTGAAGCGGAGGTAAGGCAGCAGAAAAAGGGGGGCGCCCACCGGTTCGCCGGTGGGCGCCCCTCACAAGTGCGCGGAACGTCACGGGAGCCGGTGGCGGCGGGGCCTTCGGCGCGCGCCCGCCGCCACCGGGGTCACTCGGTGACGAAGTCGCCCATCATCGCCATGTCCTCGTGCTCCAGGTTGTGGCAGTGGATCATGAACGCGCCGGGGTAGTCGGTGAACCGGGTGACCACCTCGACGGCCTCGGCCGGCCGCAGGTCCACCGTGTCCTTCCAGCCGTGGTCGTACGCCCCCGGGTCGCGGTTGTTGCGGGAGACCACCTGGAAGTGGTCCAGGTGCAGGTGGACCGGGTGGTGGAAGTTGGTGGTGAAGCGCCACACCTCGGTCTGCCCCAGTTTCGGCCGGGCCAGCGCACGGCCCGGCCGGTACTCCTCGCCGTTGATCGTCCAGCCCGCGGTGGACCCGCGGAAGTGGAAGTCGCGGGTGACCACCGCGCGGTCCGCGTCCAGCCGGGCCACCTCGCTCAGCCGCTGCGGCACCTGCGTGTCGTCGGCGGGTGAGCCGGAACCGACGTCGAAGCGCATCACCTCGGCGGTGGAGCCGTCCCCGAAGCGGTTCAGCAGCCGCACCTCGGTGCCGGGCCGGTAGCGGGCGAAGTCGACCACGACGTCGAAGCGTTCGGCCGGGGCCATCTCCAGCGAGTCGTGCCGGCGCGGCCGGTCCAGCAGCCCGCCGTCGCTGCCGATCTGCACGAACGCGCCGCCGCCCGGGGGCTGCGGGTCCAGCTCCAGCTTGTACAGCCGGGCGTTGGAGGCGTTCAGCAGCCGCAGCCGGTAGCGCAGCCGCTCCGTCGCCAGTACCGGCCAGGGTGCCCCGTTGACCAGCACCACGTCACCGAGCACGCCGTTCATGTACGCGTCGGTGACCCCGGGCACATGCAGCTCCGGGTCGATCCAGGGGTACTTGAACCGCCCGTCCGCGGCGAACGAACGGTCCGTGATCATCAGCGGGATGTCCCGCTCGCCCCGGGGCAGTGGCAGCCGCTCCTCCTCGTCGTCGCGGACCAGGTGGAACCCGGCGAGGCCCATCCACACGGCGGCGCCGGTGTATCCCATGCGGTGGTCGTGGTACCAGAGGGTGGCCGCCCGCTGGTTGAACGGATAGGTGTAGTTCCGGGTGCCCTCGGCCAGGTCCATCGCCCCGTGGTCCATGGCCATGCCGTGCGCGCCGCCGGACAGGTCCATCGCGGCGGTGTGGGCGTCGTAGGAGCCGTCGGCCGGCAGGATCAGCGAGGTCGGATAGCCGTCGCTGGCCGCCGGGGTGTGCCCGCCGTGCAGGTGCACCACGGCGGGCCGGTCCAGTTCGTTGCGGTGCCGCACGACGGTGCGCCGTCCGGAGCGGGACACCAGGGTGGGCCCCGGGAACGTCCCGTTGTAGGTCCACGCCCTGGTCCGCAGACCGGGCAGGATCGCCAGGTCGGCGGCGCGCTGGGTGATCTCGTAGGTGTCCGTGGAGCCGCTCGTCGACACCGGTTCGAGCACCGGTGGGACCGGGAGCGGCACCTGGTAGCGCTTCGGCAGTTCGGCGTCGCTGGTGAGCAGTTCACCGGGGCGGCCCTCGGCGACGTAGTCGCTCAGCAGCGGCCAGCCCGCCGCCGTGAGGGCGCCGGCGCCGAGCACCGCGCCGCCCGCGCCGAGGAAGGCGCGCCGCTTCACGGGACCAGCTCCGTCTCCACGGTGCTCGCCCGCGCGGGAGCGGCGGGGCCGGTCCGCGGCAGGGGGGTGGTCATCGCCCGCTGGGAGAGCACGGCGACGGCCGAGACCAGGACGACGCCGAGCACGACGTGCGCGGCCACGCTGCGGTTCAGGCCGAGCATCATCTGGCCGATGAGCGCGAGCAGCACCACGAGGGAGGCCGGCAGCACCGACCCGGGACCGCCGGCCCGGCGGACCAGGAACGCGGCCACGGCCATCAGCACGGCGACGACCACGATGCCGCGGCCGAGCAGGCCGTGCATCCGCAACATGTCGAAGTGGCCGCCGAGGAAACCGCCCGCCAGGGCGACCTGGGCGAGCATCAGCACGGACTGGAGGAGCGCGGTGATCCGCAGGGAGATCAGGGACTTGCGTAACGACATGGGTGTACCTCAACGGCGTCGTGGGCGTCGTGGGACAAAGGCGCATGTGCCCAACAGTTCGTGAGCTATCAAATCGTCTTGTCGTACCCATGCGCAACCCCGTTCCTGCGCGCGCAGGCGCGGGAGCGGAGTCCGGCCGATCTTGACCCGGGGCGATTAAGCGCCGATAAAGCGGTCCGTCGGGTCCGCCTCAAGCCGGGCCGTTCCGTGTTTCCCGCACGTCGCGCGCTGCCTACGCTTTCCCGGCGCACCCCCAGCAACGACCGCCCCACGACCCGGAGGCCGGCCCATGCCCACGCACGCCCACGCCCGCACCCCCTGGATACGACGGCTCGTCGCCGCCCCCGCCGACGGCCGCCCCCGACTGGTGTGCTTCCCGCACGCCGGCGGCTCCGCCAGCTACTTCCGGCCGCTCGCGATCGCGCTGTCGCCCCAGGTGGAGACCGTCGCCGTGCAGTACCCGGGGCGCCAGGAACGCCGCGCCGAGGCCCCGCTGGAGAGCGTCGAGCGGCTGGCGGACGAGGCGTTCGACGCCCTGCGCGGCACGCTGCCCGGACCCCTCGCGCTGTTCGGGCACAGCCTCGGCGCGCTGGTCGCCTTCGAGGTGGCCCGGCGGTTCGAGGCGGCCGGCGCGGAGCCGCCGCTGCGGCTGTTCGCCTCGGCCGGCTGCGCGCCCTCGGTGCTGCGCCGGCCCACCGCCCACCTGGCCGACGACGCGACCCTGCGCGCCGAGCTGTCCGCGCTCGGCGCCGCCGACCGTGGCCCGCTGTCGGCGGCCGAGCTCCGCGCCCTGCCGCTGCCCGCGATCCGCGCCGACTACCGGGCGGTGGCCCGGTACCGGGCCGACCCCGGGGCCCGGGTCGGCATTCCGGTGACCGCGCTGGTCGGCACCGAGGACCCGATCGTCTCCCGGGCCGACGCCGGCGCCTGGGCCCGGCACACCACCGCGGCCGGTGCCGTGCAGGTCTTCGGCGGCGGCCACTTCTACCTGGACCACCAGGTGCACGGCGTGGCCGCGACCGTCGTCGGCGCGCTCGCCGCGCGGCCCGCCCCGGCCTCCCCCTGATCGCCGCCGGGCCGGTTCACGTCCGACCGTCACCGTGCTTTGGCCTCGCTTAATCGGCCCTCCCTACGGTCGAGGGGCACCGCCGCTCGGGCGGGTGGAGACCCTGACGCATCCCTTGGAGAGCCGATCGATGACGACTGTCACTGGCCAGGTCAAGCCCGCCGACGTGTGGCGGAAGGCGGACGACGCGAAGCAGTTCCTCGACCGGGCGGCGGTCGAACTGGCCTCGGTCAAGCGGGAACTCGACGAGCTGCTGCGGGTGAGCGCCGGCAGCCACGTCCTGGACGTCGGCTGCGGCACCGGCAACGACGTACGGGCCATCGCCGAGCGGGTCGGCCGCACCGGCCGGGTGGTCGGCCTGGACGCCAGCGAGGAGCTGATCGCGCGGGCCCGGCCCGCGGCCCCCGGCGCCGCCGAGACCGAGTTCCACCACGGACAGGCCGACGCGCTGCCGTTCGCCGACGCCACCTTCGACGCGGCCCGCGCCGAGCGGGTCATCGAGCACGTGCCCGACCCCGCGGCGGCCGTCGCGGAGATGCTGCGGGTCGTCAAGCCCGGCGGGCAGCTGCTGGTCACCGACCCCGACCACGGCCTGTGGGCGCCCGACCTGAGCGACCCGGACGTCACCCGCACCATCATGAACTGGTGGAGCGACCACGTCCCCAACCCGTGGGTGGCCCGCCGGCTGCGCGGACTGTTCACCCGGGCCGGCGCCGTCGACGTCACCGTCAAGCTCCAGCCGGTCGTCCTCACCAGCCTGGCCGCCGCCGACTCCCTGACCTGGATCGGCAAGGCCGCCGCCGTGGCCGGCGCACAGGGCATCGTCGACGAGACCGCCGCCCGCGCCTGGGGCGAGGAACTGCTGCGCCGGGACGCCGAGGGCACCTTCCTGATGTTCGGCACCTTCGTCGTCGTCACCGGGACCAAGGCGGCCGGGACCGAGGCAGCCGGGACCAAGGCGGCCGGGACCAAGGCAGCCGGGACCGCGAAGTGAGTGCCCGGACCGTCGTCGAGGAACACGCGCGGCTCGCGGAGCACTGGTTCGCCAGGGCCTGGGCCGGCGGCGACGTCAGTATCGCCGACGAGGTGTTCGCACCGGACTTCGAACTCAACGGCCGCACCGTCGGCCCGGACGGCCCGCGGCGCAGCGTGCGCGCCGTGCACAGCGCGTTCTCCGACATCGGCGTCGACCTCGACGTGATCGTCACGGACGGCACGCACGTCGTGACCCACTACACCACCACCGCTCGGCAGACCGGCAGTTACCGGGGCGTGCCGGCCTCCGGCCGCTGGATCAAGGTCTCCGGGATCGTCATCTGGGAGATCCGCGACGGCCGGGTCGTGCGCGACCGCAACGTCTTCGACACCGGCGAGGTGGTCGCCCAGATCACCGCAGCGACCGGCGCCACCGCCCACGCCAAGTGACCGACCACGAGGAGCATGTGACATGAGCGAATCCGGTACCGCCCGGCAGGACCACGACGTCATCATCCTGGGCGCGGGCAGCGCCGGCACGGTCCTCGGCGCCATCCTCGCCCGCCACGGCGCCCGGGTGCTGCTGATCGACGCGGCGGTGCACCCGAAGTTCGCCGTGGGGGAGTCCACCACGCTGTACACCCTCAAGGGCTACCGGCAGCTCGCCGAGCGGTACGGCATCCCGGAGCTGGAGTACCTGACGTCGTACGAGTCGGGACTGGAGAACATCGGGCCGACCTCCGGCGTCAAGAAGCACTTCGGCTTCATGCTGCACAAGGAGGGCGAGGAGCCCGACCCGCTGGAGGTCAACCAGTTCAGCCCGCCGTCCAAGGCGCTCCAGACCGGCCACCTGTTCCGGCAGGACACCGACGCCTTCCTCTTCCACACCGCCATCAAGTACGGCTGCGCGGTCCGGCAGGGCTTCCGGGTGGCCGACATCGAACTCGGCGCGGACCAGGTCGCCGTGCAGGACGCGGGCGGCGAGCGCTACACCGCCCGTTACCTGGTGGACGGCAGCGGCTTCCGCTCCCCGGTCGCCGACAAGCTCGGGCTGCGCGAGGGCCCGGACGCCCTCAAGCACCACTCGCGGTCCCTGTTCACGCACATGATCGGGGTGAAGCCGACCGACGACGTGCTGCGCATGGAGCCGGAGGACCTGCCGCCCATCCCGTGGGTCGAGGGCACCATGCACCACATGTTCGAGCGGGGCTGGATCTGGTCCATCCCGTTCAACAACGAACCGCGCTCCAAGAACCCCCTGGTCAGCGTCGGCCTCACGTTCGACGAGCGGCTCTACCCCAAGCCCGAGGGCGTCACCCCGGAGGAGGAGTTCCGGGCGTTCATCAAGCGGTTCCCGGCGGTGGAGCGGATGTTCGCGGACGCGGTCACCGTGCGGCCCTGGGTCTCCACCGGCCGGCTCCAGTACAGCTCCAAGGAGACCGTCGGCCACCGCTGGTGCCTGATGTCGCACGCGGCGGGCTTCCTCGACCCGCTGTACTCCCGCGGCCTGACCAACACCACCGAACTCATCAACGCCTTCGCCTGGCGGCTGCTGGACGCGCTGCGTGAGGACGACTTCGACGTGGCGCGCTTCCGCTACGTCGACACCCTCCAGAAGGGGCTCATCAAGTACAACGACGCGCTGGTCAACGCCTCGTTCATCTCCTTCTCCGACTACGAGCTGTGGAACGCCGTCTACCGGGTGTGGGCCGCCGCCGAGGTGCCCATCAACCTGCGCTTCGACCGTTACATCGAGAAGTTCCGGGAGAGCGGCGACGACCAGGTCTTCCGGGACATGGAGGACGTCGAGTTCCCGGGCCTGCTGCTGCCCGACCAGCCCGCCTACAAGGCCGTGTTCGACGAGATGGTGGTGCTGTGCGACGCCGTGGACCGGGGCGAGATGCCCGCCGCCGTCGCCGGACGGGGGCTCATGCAGGCCATCGAGGCGTCGCCGGGCATCCTGCGCGGCATCGGCGTGGAGGACAAGAACCGGCGGTTCATGTTCCCCGGCATCCCCGAGCTGAAGGCGATGTCCGCCTGGCTCCTGGACGACGCCCCCGAGGAGATGCGCTACCTCGCGCCGACGCAGCCCGCGGTCCCGGCGGGCACCGGCAGCGCCGTACGCGAAGTGATCATTCCCGAGTAGTACGGATCGAGTAGTACGGATCGAGTGGTACGGAACGCGTAGTACGGAACGAGTGGTACGGAAGGCGGACGGACCGTGTCGGACGTGCAGCGGGGAGCGGGGGACGGCCGGCGGCCGGGACTCCTCGTGGTTCTGGCGAAGGGGCTCTGGATGTGCGCGGGCCACCTCGGCCGGGTCGTCTACGACGGACTGCGGGCGGCGGGCGCGGTATGGGTGTACGTCCCGCCGGACGCCGACGAGAGCGACGGGGCCGAACCGTCCCGGCCGGTCCTCGACGCCCCGCCGGACGGCCACCCGGAACGGCTGCCGGCCGCGCCCGCCCCGTCCGCCGAGGAGATCGACCTGTGGGCGCGCTTCTACGCCGACGACTGACCGGCCTGCCGCCGCCCGCGCCCGCCCCTGACGCACATCTCACCCTTTCCGCAACGGAGTTGAAGATGGACAAGCGACTGTTCACCTCGGAGTCGGTGACCGAGGGACACCCCGACAAGATCGCCGACCGGATCAGCGACACGATCCTCGACGCGCTGCTGCGCCAGGACCCGGCGGCCCGTGTCGCGGTCGAGACACTGATCACCACCGGCCAGGTGCACGTCGCGGGCGAGGTGACCACCACGGCGTACGCCGACATCGCGGCCCTGGTCCGCGAGACCGTCCTCGGCATCGGCTACGACTCCTCCGCCAAGGGCTTCGACGGGGCCTCCTGCGGGGTGTCGGTGTCGATCGGCGCGCAGTCCCCGGACATCGCGCGGGGCGTCGACACCGCCTACGAGAACCGGGTCGAGGGCGACGCCGACGCGCTGGACCGGCAGGGCGCCGGCGACCAGGGCCTGATGTTCGGCTACGCGAGCGACGAGACCCCGAACCTGATGCCGCTGCCGATCGAACTGGCCCACCGGCTGTCCCGCCGGCTGACCGAGGTGCGCCGCGACGGCACCGTCCCCTACCTGCGCCCGGACGGCAAGACGCAGGTCACCGTGGAGTACGACGGCGACCGGGCGGTGCGCCTGGACACCGTCGTCGTCTCCACCCAGCACGCCGCCGACATCGACCTGGACGGGCTGCTGACCCCGGACGTCCGCGCGCAGGTCGTCGAGCCGGTGCTGGACCGGCTGGCCGGCGACGGCATCAAGGTGGAGACCGACGGCTACCGGCTGCTGGTGAATCCGACCGGACGGTTCGAGATCGGCGGCCCGATGGGCGACGCCGGACTGACCGGCCGCAAGATCATCATCGACACCTACGGCGGGATGGCCCGGCACGGCGGCGGGGCGTTCTCCGGCAAGGACCCCTCCAAGGTGGACCGCAGCGCGGCGTACGCGATGCGCTGGGTGGCCAAGAACGTGGTGGCGGCCGGACTCGCGCGGCGCTGCGAGGTGCAGGTCGCCTACGCCATCGGCAAGGCGGAGCCGGTCGGTCTGTTCGTGGAGACCTTCGGCACCGGCACCGTCCCGGTCGGCACCATCCAGCGGGCCGTCACCGAGGTCTTCGACCTGCGCCCGGCCGCGATCATCCGCGACCTGGACCTGCTGCGGCCCATCTACGCCGAGACCGCCGCCTACGGCCACTTCGGCCGCGAACTGCCGGAGTTCACCTGGGAGCGGACCGACCGGGCCGTCGCCCTGAGCGCGGCGGTCAAGCGGTAACCCGCGGCCGTGCCCGCGCCCCCAGCCTTCGAGAGGAGTCGTATGCACGAGGAACCGGAGGACCAGCGACGCGAACGGGAACAGTCACCGGCGCCGCCACTCGTCCTGGCCGGCGTGGAGGACGATCCGGCGGAGCGGCACATCGTGCGCGGCATCGACTGAGAGCCGCCACCGCACCCCCCACGTACACACACGCACGCAGCGCAGCGCGCGGCCCCGGCCGCGGCTGCGCTGTCCGTGCTGGCGGCCGGGTCCGAAGCCCGGTGGTTTGCCGCGGGTTGATGGGGGCTTTGCGGGGCGCTGGCACGGTCGGTGGGTCGATCTCGAACCTTCAGTGAGGCGAAAATGGCCAAGTCCGTCAACGAAGAACTGGAACCACCGCCGGTCAGGAACATCCGTTCCCTCACGGGCCTGCGGTTCCTGATGTCCCTCACCGTGTTCATCTCGCACATCGCCGTGATGACGCCGGTCCCGCACGTGAACGACGTCCTCGGACTCGCCGGCTCCGGCGGCACGTTCTTCCTCGTCCTGTCCGGCTTCGCGCTGACCTGGAGCTTCCGCGGCAACGACACCTTCGGCTGGTTCATGGGCCGCCGCATGGCCCGGATCTGGCCCACCCTGGTGATCGCGATCGCGCTGCCCCTCGGCTTCGCCCTGGCGGCGCCCGGGACCGACGTGGGACACATGACCGGCGCGGCGCTGGCCAGCCTGTTCTTCGTGCAGGCGTGGATACCGGGCGTGGTGCTGGAGACCACCAACCCGGTGACCTGGATGCTGTCCTGCGTCGTCTTCTTCTACGCGATCTTCCTGTGGGTCGGCCGCTTCGCGCTGCGCCGCAGCCTGAAGCAGCTGGCCTGGATCGCCGTCGCGACCCTCGCCTACGGCTGGGCGCTGCGGATCGTGCTGTGGCTCGCCTATCCGCCCAGCGAGCCGCTCTCGCTGGACGACGCGAGCGGGCTGACCTTCGGGATCTACTCACCGCCGGGCCGGATCCAAGAGTTCCTGTTCGGTGTGCTGATGGCCGCGGCCATGCGGCGGGGACTGCGGTTCCGCTTCTCGGTCGGCCAGGTCACCGCCGTCATCGCGGTCGCCCTCGGCCTGATGTGGCTGCTGGCCGGCGCCTCGATCCGCAGCGAGGTGCCGCACGACCCGCTGGACCTGGTGATGGCCCCGCTCTACGCCTGTCTGCTCGCCGCCTACACCCAGCGCGAGATCGACGGCCGCGGCTCGCTGTGGGCCCGGCCCGCGCTGGTCTCGCTCGGCAAGATCTCGATGGGCGTCTACCTGTTCCACTTCACGGTGATCTTCACGGTCGCCGCGATGGTCTACCCGGACAAGGAGATGGTGGACTTCTTCCTGGACCCGGTCACGCCGGACAACGCGCACTGGCTGTGGGCCGGCGTGAGCCTCGCGGTCTCACTGCTGGTGGGCTGGCTGGTGCACCGCTTCTACGAGGACCCCGTCGAGCGCCGCATCAGGGCGTTCCTGGACGCCCGTTCGGGCCGCCGCCGGCCGGCCGCGCACCGGCCGGCCGAGGCGGGCCGGGAGGAACTGGTCGGCTCGCCCGGTGCCGGGCGGCCCGAGTAGGCCCGTCCGCCCGCACCGCCGGGGGCCGGTCGCAGCCGCAGGGCCGCCGACCGGCCCCTTTGGCCGTCGCGGCGGCTCACTCGGTGCCGGGCTGCACGATTCCCGACTCGTAGGCCACGATGACCAGTTGGGCCCGGTCCCGAGCGTCCAGCTTGCCCATGATCCGGCTCACGTGGGTCTTGGCGGTCAGCGGGCTGAGGCCCAGCGCCTCGGCGATGTCGGCGTTGTTCAGACCGCGCGCCACCAGCACCAGGACCTGGTGCTCCCGGGGCGTGAGCGCGGCCAGCCGGGCGGGCACGGCGCGGGCCGGGCCGCCGGGGCCGGGAGCGCGCAGCACCTGTGCGATGAGCCGGGCGGTGGGGCCGGGGGAGAGCAGCGCCTCTCCGGTGGCCACGACGCGGATCGCGTCGAGCAGGTCGGCCGGCCGGGTGTCCTTGACCAGGAACCCGGAGGCGCCCGCCCGCAGCGCCTCGACCACGTGCTCGTCGGTGTCGTACGTCGTCAGGATCAGGACCTTGACGCCGGCCAGGTCCTCGTCGGCGGCGAGCACCCGGGTCGCCTCGATGCCGTCCAGGTCGGGCATCCGGACGTCCATGACGACCAGGTCGGCCCGGGTGGTCCGGGCCAGCTCGACGGCCTCCTTGCCGGTACCGGCCTCGCCCACCACCACCATGTCGGGGGCCGACTCGACGAGCATGGCGAAGGCGGCCCGGACCAGGGTCTGGTCGTCGGCGAGCAGTACGCGGATGGGAGTGGTCATCGGATCGCCCCGTCTGTGTCCGGATCGGTGTCCCGGGCCGCGGCACCGGCGTGCGCCGGCACCGGGGCGGTGATCCCGGTGCGCGTCCCGTGGCTCATGGTGTTCCTGATCGTGCCGGATTCCCGGGTGGCCCCCGGCGCCCGGTCCGGTCCCGCGGTCCGGCCGCCCCCGCCGGTCCCGCCGGCCGTGGTCAGCGGCAGCACCGCCCGCACCTCGAACCGGCCGCCGGGCCGCGGCCCCGCCTCCAGGGTGCCGCCGACGCTGCGGGCCTGCTCCCGGATGCCCACCAGTCCGAAGCCCGGCGGCTGCGCGGAGGGCGGCACCGGCTCGGTGGCCCGGTTGGTGACCTGGACGTGCAGCGCGCCGTCCGTCTCGCGCACCAGCACCTCGACGGCGGGGTGCGGCCCGCCGTGCCGTACCGCGTTGGTCAGCGCCTCCTGCGCGATGCGGTAGGCCGCGGCGCCGACGGCGGGCGGCGCGTCCGGAGCCGCGGCGATCCGCAGGGTCACCGCGGCACCCGCGCTACGGGCGGTGGCGGCCAGGCCGGGCAGCGCGTTGAGACCGGGCAGCGGGCCGCGCCCGTGCTCCGGACCGGACCGCAGCACCTGGAGGGTGGCCCGGATCTCGGAGCGGGTCGCCCGGCAGGTCTCCGCGATGTCCTCCAGCGCCCGGGCCACGGCCGCCCGGTCGAGCCGGTCCGGGTCGGCGTTGAGCACATGGGCCGCCACCGAGGTGCGGACGCCGACCAGGGTGATGCTGTGGGCCAGCAGGTCGTGCAGGTCGCGGGCGATGCGCAGCCGTTCCTCCACCACGCGGCGGCGCACCTCCTCCTCGCGGGACAGCTCGGCGCGCTCGGCGCGTTCGACGGCGGCGGCGACGTTCTGCCGGTGGTAGCGCAGACAGATCCCGAAGGCCAGGAAGGCCACGATCCACCCGGACACCCGCAGCGCGTCGGCCCCCTGGGGCAGCCCCTGGGAGAACTTCACGGCGAGCATCACCCCCACCACCCCCGCGCCCGCCACCACGGAGCGCAGCACCGGCCCGGTGGCGGCGACGGTGTAGAGGGCGGCCATGGAGACCACCATCAGCGCGCCGTGGTGGTAGTCGAGGGCGTGGTACGGCACCAGGAAGCAGATCAGGGCCAGGAACGACAGCAGCGGCGCCCGGCGCCGCCACACCATCGGCAGATGCGCGCCCAGCAGCAGCGCCCAGCCCAGGGTGTCGGGCGCCCGCCCGTCGTCCTGGCCGAGCCGCCCGACGACCACGGCGCTGACCGCCATCAGTACCGCCGACAGCGCGTCCTGGACCAGGACTTGCCGCTCGCTCGCGGCGCCGTAGGCCGGCCGGCGTACCGCTCGGATCGCGTTCACGTGCGTATCGTCTCCCCCTGGGCTGAGCTGGGCTGCGGGTGACGGGCGCCCCGCGCGGTGCGGGGCGCCCGTGGGCGGGTCACGGTGTCGGCGACAGCTTCCGCTCCTGTTCGGCGGGGGCCGCCGCCGGGGTGCGGGACAGCGGGCCCGGCCACCACACCTTGCGGCCCAGCGCCACGCTCGCGCTGGTCACCAGGTACGTGCGCACCAGGAAGGTGTCGAGCAGCACCCCGACCGCGATCACGAAGCCCAGCTCCACCAGGGTGACCACCGGCATCGCGGTCAGCACCGCGAAGGTGCCGGCCAGCACCAGGCCCGCCGAGGCGATGACCCCGCCGGTGGTGCGCAGCGCGGTGAGCGCGGCGGTGCCCGGCTCCTGGCCGTTCAGGCACTCCTCGCGCATCCGGTGCATCAGGAAGATGCCGTAGTCCACGCCGAGGGCGACGAGGAACACGAAGGACAGCAGGGCCAGCGCCGGGTCGGTGCCCTCGAAGCCGAAGAGCGGCTCGAAGACCAGACCCGCGATGCCCAGCGAGGCACCCCACACGGCGACCACCGCGGTGAGCAGGATCAGCGGCGCGACCAGGCTGCGCAGCAGGGCGACCAGGATGAGCAGGACGGCGGCCAGCACGATCGGCACCACGATGGTGCGGTCGCGGTCGTTGGTCTCCTTCAGATCGAGCTGCTCGGCGCTCAGCCCGCCCACGTAGGCGTCCTGGCCGTCGAGTTCGGAGCGCAGCGCCTCGATCGTGGCGGTCTCGCCGGGGGTCTGCGGCACCGAGTCGGTGATGACGGAGATCTCGGTCCAGCCGCCGCTGCTGCGCCCGCGTTCCGCGCTCTCCACCCCGGCGGTCGCCTCCACGGTCCGCATGACCTCGGCGGCCCGGTCGGTGGCCGCGGCGATGACCAGGGGTTCGGTGCCCCGGTCGGGGAACGCCCCGGCGAGCGTCTGGGTGGCGACGATCGACTCGGGCGTCTCGGTGTAGGAGTCCTCCTGCTTGAGGCTCTCGGGCAGGCTGAAGGCGCCGAGCGCGAGCGCGCCGAGCAGTACGGCACCGGAGGCCAGCACGGTCAGCGGCCGGCGGCCGGCGGAGCTGCCCATCGCGGAGAACAGCGAGCGGCGGGCCTTGGGACGGGAGCCGTAGACGGGCACCGAGGGCCAGAACACCCGCCGGCCCAGCAGCACCAGGACGGCCGGCAGCAGGGTCATCATGGCGGCCAGCGCGCACAGCACGCCGAGGGCGCCGAGCGGGCCCATGCCGCGGCTGCTGCCGAGGTCGGCGAAGAGCAGGCAGAGCAGACCGACCGCGACGGTCCCGGAGGAGGCCAGCACGGCGGGGCCGCAGCCGCGCAGGGTGGCCCACATGGCGTCGTAGGGCTGTGCGGCGCGGCGCAGTTCCTCGCGGTAGCGGGCGACGATGAGCAGGGCGTAGTCGGTGCCCGCGCCGAACACCAGGATCGTCATGACGCTGGAGCTCTGGCTGCTGATGGTGGTGTCGAAGAGCTGGTTGAGGCCGTAGGCGGCGCCCATCGACATGAAGTCGGCGAGGCCGGCCACCGCGAGCGGCACCAGCCACAGGAACGGGCTGCGGTAGATGAGGATCAGCAGGATCGCCACGACCGCGACGGTGGTGTACAGGACCGGGCCGCCCACCGAGCCATAGAGGCCGCGCGCGTCGGAGGAGATGGCGTCCGGGCCGCCGACCCGCACGTCCAGGCCGTCGCCGCCGCGGGTCACCTCCCGCACGTCGGCGACGAAGGCGTCCCGCTTCTCGTCGTCCTGGCCGGGGGTGGTGGTACTGACCGGGTACATGACGGTGCTGCCGTCCTCGGACGTCACCGCCCGCGGGGTGCCGGTCAGTTCGAACTGCCCGTCGATCCGGGTGATCTGCGCGGCGGCCGTGGCCTTGTCGGCCTCGGTGAGGGCGCCGTCGCGGTGGTAGACCACGACGATCGACGTCGCCTCGCCGCCCGGCATCGCGTCCTGGATCTTGGCGACCTGGGTGGAGTCGGCACTGGTCGGCAGGTAGTCGACCGCCCGGTTCACCTGTACGTCGCCGAGTTTCGTCGCGAACGGCGCGACGACCGCGAGCAGGACGATCCACAGACCGAGCACCGCCCAGGGCAGGGCCTTGCGGCGCTTGCCGCTCTTGTGCTCAACGCCTCCCATGCGGGGGCCTCCTTAGATTCCTATTTATTCGTTAGCTATCGATGTTAATGGACGGGCTCCAGTCTTGGGGGAACGGACGGCGAATTCGTCGCACGACAGGGGGAGTTGCCGGATACTCCCCAGGGAGGCGTACGGCCGGGCCTACTCCCCGGGGAGTAGGCGAAGGGCCCGGAGCGCGTGTGGCATGCTCGTGACATATTCGGCGCCGTGCGGGCGGGCCCGCGCGCTAGGGTGCGCGCGTGAATCCTCAAGTCGTCATTGGATCAGGGCCCGCCGGTGCCGCCACCGCGCGGCTGCTGGCCGAACAGGGCCATTCCGTACGTGTCGTCACCCGGTCGGGCCGGAACCCCGAACCCGGCATCGAGCACATCGCGCTGGACGCCGCCGACCCCGCGGCGCTCACCGACGCCGTGCGCGGCGCGAGCACCGTCTACGGCTGCGCCGCACCGCCGTACCACCGCTGGGCCGACGACTGGCCGCCGCTGGCCGCGTCGCTGCACACGGCGGCCGAGGCGACCGGCGCCGTCCTGGTCATGCTGGGCAACCTGTACGGGTACGGGCCGGTGACCGGCCCGCTGACCGAGGACCTGCCGCTCGCGGCCACCGGACCCAAGGGCCGGGCGCGGGCCGCAGTCTGGGAACGCACCCGCGAACTCGCCGGACAGGGCCGGCTCAAGGCGGTCGAGGTACGGGCCGCCGACTTCTTCGGACCCGGCGTCACCGACGGCGGCCACCTGGCCGCCCGCGTCATGCCCCGGCTGCTGCGCGGCAAGCCGGTCTCCGCCCTCGGCGACCCGGACGCCCCGCACAGCTGGAGCTACCTGCCCGACGTGGCCCGCGCACTGGTCGAGGTTGCGGGCGAGGAACGCGCCTTGGGCCGGGCCTGGCACCTGCCGAACCAACCCGCCCTGTCCACCCGGCAGATGGTGGACCGCCTCGCCGCCCAGGCGGGCACCGCACCGGTCGCGGTCCGCGGCCTGCCGCCGGCCGTGCACGCCGTCGCCGGGGTCTTCTCCCCGCTGCTGCGCGAACTGCGCGAGGTCCGCTACCAGTTCGACCGGCCCTTCGTCGTGGACTCCGGCGCCTACGAGGCCGAGTTCGCGCTGCGGGCCACCCCACTGGACGAACAGCTGAAGGCGACCGTGGACTGGTGGCGCGCGCGAGTGGGGGACACCCCATGAGACCCGAGACCACCCACCCCCCGGCAGACATGCCGCGGGCGCGCCACGACGACATCGCGATCGTGGGCATGGCCTGCCGCTTCCCCGGCGCGGCGGACCTGAACCAGTACTGGCGGCTGCTCACCGACCCCCGGCCGCAGTTCACCCGCGTACCCGACGAGCGGTGGCGGTCCGCCGCCTTCCTCGGCCAGTCCCTCCGGGACGCCTCGGCCGCCTACACCGACACCATGGCGCTGCTGCCGGACGTGGGCCACTTCGACGCCGCCCACTACGGCATCCCGCCGCGCCGGGCCCGGGCGATGGACCCGCAGCACCGGCTGCTGATCGACCTGGCCCGCGAGGCGGTGCAGGACGCGGGCTGGGAGGCCGAGGGCTTCGACCGCGAGGAGACCTCGGTGATCACCGCGCTCACCGAGAGCGGGTACCGGGAGATCAGCACCCTCCAGATCCGGATGCGCCAGCTGGCCGGCGGCGAGTTCGGGACCGGGACTGCCGACACCGGGGCGCTGGAGATGGTCCGCGCGGTCGACCGGCTGCACGGCACCTCCGTCGCCGGACTGCTGCTCAACATGGGCCCCAACACGGTCAGTTCGGTGCTCGATCTGCACGGCGAGAGCTACGCGCTGGACGCGGCCTGCTCCGGCGGGCTGATCGCCGTGGCCAACGCCGTGCACGCGCTGCGGGCCGGCCGCAGCCGGATCGCCCTGGCCGGCGGCGCCCAACTCGTCCTGACCCCCGACCTGTTGATCGGGCTGTGCCGGATCGGCGCGATCTCGCGCAGCGGCCGGTGCCTGCCGTTCGGCGCGGAGGCCGACGGCTTCGTGCTCGGCGAGGGCGCCGGCATGCTGGTGCTGCGGCCGCTGACCGACGCGCTCGCGGGCGGCGACCGGGTCTACGCGGTGATCCGCGGCGTGGGCACCGCCAACGACGGGACCGTGCAGGGCGGCATGCATCCGCAGGCCGCCGGTCAGCTGCGCGCCCTGCGCCGCGCCTACCGGGACGCGGGCCTGGCCCCGGACGCGGTGGGCTACCTGGAGGCGCACGGCACGGCGACCACGGTCGGCGACCCGGTGGAGATCGGCGCCCTGCGCGAGCTGCGCGGAGCGGACGGCGCGCCCGCCTACCTCGGCGCGGTCAAGGCGGTGGTCGGGCACTCGCTGGCCGCCGCCGGCCTGGCCGGGCTGATGAAGGCCGCCCTGGCCGTGCACCGCGGGCTGGTGCCGCCGCAGCCCGCGTTCGGCCTGACCGGTTCCGCCGGGCTGGACGCGGCCCGGCTGACCGTGCCGACCCGCGTCACCCCGTGGCCGGACGCCGGGCAGCCGCGCCGGGCCGGCGTCAGCGCCTTCGGCTTCGGCGGCACCGGCGTCCACCTGGTGCTGGAGGAGTGCGCGCGGCTAGGGGCCCGCCCGGAGCGGGAGGCCGCGCCGCACCTGCTGGTGCTCACCGCCCGGGACCGGTCCGGGCTGGCCCGGCACGCCCGCGAGGTGGCCCGGGCCATCGCCGACGACAAGCCGTCGCCGGCCGAGGTGGCCGACACCCTCGCGCGCCGCGTCCCGCTCGCCGAACGGCTGGCCGTGGTCGCCGAGGACGCCGCCGACGCCGTCGGCAAACTGGCCCGCGCCGCCGAGGCGGTGGCGGCGGGGCGTACGGGAGAACTCGCGCCCGGCGTACGGGCAGGCACCGTACGCCCCGGCGAGCCCGCACCGGCCGCCGCGCCGCAGCCGATGCCCGGCGAGACCCGCGCCGCCGCACTGGCCCGGCTGGCCGAAGTCGCCCTGGCCGCACCGGAGTTGCCCCCGGCCGGGCAGCGCGTACCGCCACTGACCCTGCCGCCGAGTCCGCTGGCCCCGCGCCGGCACTGGGTGCTGGACGAGTCCGCCCGCGCGCCCGCACCCGCCGTACCCCGGCAGGCGGCCCCGCCCCGGGTGGAGTCCGTGCCCGAAGCACCTGTTCCGACCCGTGTCCCCACCGCCTCCGTCGCCGCCGGCGTCGTACTCGAAGAGGTGGCGCGGGTCGGGGTGTTCCCGCCGTCCGATGTCGCGGAGCGGATGGCCCTCGGTGCCGATCTGGGGTTCGACTCGCTGATGCTGGAGGAGCTGGAGGTCGGCATAGGCAAGCGAATACCGGGCTTCCGCACCGAGGAGATGTACACCCCCGGCCTCACCGTACGGCGGCTGATCGCGCTGGCCGCCGCGCACTCCGGTGAGCGGCCGGACCCCGGCGGACCGTCCGGGCCCGAGCCGGCCGCGGCCGCCCCGCCGCCGCCCCGGTGGGACGCCGCCACCTCCCGCGTCGACGACTTTCCCGAGCTGCGGCAGTTCGAGGAACGCTTCCACGCGATCGCGGACAGCGGCGCGGACTACCCCTACTTCCGCGTCCACCAGGGCAACATCCGCGACACGACGGTGATCGACGACCGCCCCTACCTGTCCTTCGGCAGCTACAACTACCTCGGCCTGTCCGGCCATCCGGCGGTGAACGAGGCCGCGCGCCGCGCGGTGGACCGGTACGGGACCTCGGTGTCCGCCAGCCGCGTGCTCTCCGGCGAACGCGAACTGACCGTACGGCTCGAAGGCGCGCTGGCCGGTTTCCTCGGCACCGAGGACTGCGTGGCCCTGGTGAGCGGCCACGCCACCAACGTCACCGCCGTCGGCCACCTCGTCGGCCGCGGCGACCTGGTGCTGCACGACGCGCTCGCGCACGACAGCATCCTCCAGGGCTGCGCGCTGTCCGGCGCCTCCCGGCGCCCGTTCGCCCACAACGACATGGGGCAGCTGGAGCACCTGCTGCGGGTCAACCGGTCCCGGTTCCGGCGGGTGCTGGTCGTCGTCGAGGGCGCCTACAGCATGGACGGCGACCTGGTCGACCTGCCGGCCGTGATCGCACTGAAGCGGCGGTACGGCGCGCTGCTGATGGTGGACGAGGCGCACAGCATCGGCACGGTCGGTGACCACGGGCGCGGCGTCGGGGAGTTCTTCGACGTCGACCGGTCCGACGTGGACGTGTGGATGGGCACCCTGTCCAAGGCGTTCGCCAGCTGCGGCGGTTACCTGGGCGGCTCGGCCAGGATGGTGCGGTGGCTGCGGCACACCCTGCCGGGCTTCGTGTACAGCGTCGGACTGACCCCGGCCAACGCGGCGGCGGCGCTGGCCGCCACCGAGCTGATCGGCGCCGAACCGGAGCGGGTACGGACCCTGCGCCGCAACGCCGACCTGTTCCGCGCCCTGGCCACCGGGGCGGGGCTCGCCACCGGCGTCAGCGCCCACACCCCGATCGTCCCGTGCGTGCTCGGCGACTCCGCCCGCACCCTCCGGGTCGCCGACCGGCTCTACGACCGTGGTGTCATCGCCGACCCGATCTTCCACCCCGCCGTGGAGGAGGGCCTGGCCCGGCTGCGGTTCTTCGTCACCAGCGAGCACCGCGAGCAGGACATCCGGCGCGTGGTGTCGGTGCTGGCCGAGGAGGTGGCCGCGGCCGGGGGCTGACCGGCGCGTCTCAGGTCCGCGTCTCAGGTCCACAGCTCGGCTGCGCGGCTCAGATGAGGGTGCGTTCGATCCGGCTGAGCACGGCGTTCCCGTCCGTGCCCCCGCCTTGGCCGGATTCCTCCACCGGTGGTGCGCCCTTGGGGTCCCGGGTGCTGCCCACCCGCTGGGAGAGCAGGTAGGCGATGATCTCCGCCTCCTGTTCCTGGACGTCGTCGTAGGTGGCGCGCAGGAGCATGTCGCGCACGAGATCGGGGTCGAGGTTGGGGAAGAGGAGACGGGCGGTCGTCTCGTCCAGCCAGCCGGCGCCGCGGTGGCAGCAGATGATGTGTCCCAGCTCGTGCAAGATGATGTGCTCCTGATGCGCGCTGGTGGTGTTGGCGTCGTAGAAGATGAGGTCCTCGTCGCGGGCGGCGACCCACATGCCGCACGGGTGCGAGGCCGGCATCTGCATCGGCACCAGGGTGATCGGCCGGCCGCGGACGGTGCCGAGGTGCAGGCAGAGCTCGGCCACGTCGGCCACGTCCGGCAGGCCGAGGGCGGCGATCCGCTCGGCGCCGGCCTTGCGCAGTTTCTTGAGCTGGCTGCGGCGGTCCGGCTCGGCCGGCCGGCTCTTGCGGAAGGCTCTCATCGGGCCGGCCGCCCGCCTTCCGCCTCGGGGGCGTCGGTGACCGGGGGCAGCCCCTGCAACTGCCGGTACTGGTCCATGATGGCCGTGATCGCCTGGAGGTTCTCCCGCTTCATGCCGGCCGCGCGCATCGCCACCGCGCGCACCCCCGCCTGCCGCAGCGCCTCGACGGCGGCCAGCTCGCCCAGTACCGACTGGGCGACCTCGTCGTCGAAGAAGTAGGCGACCGACACACCGAAGAACCGCGCCAGGGCGGCCAGCAGGTCCGGCGAGGGGTTGGAGCGCTTGCCCGTACGCAGCTGCGACAGATACACGCCGCCGACCTTGAGGTCGGGGTTGTGGCGCTTCAGCTCCTCGGCCACCTCGGCGTTGGTCCAGTGCCTGCCCTTGGGGCGGACCGTCTTGAAGAGGTCCTCCAGACGCGTGGCGAGCAGGGGTCGGTCGTCAGGCTCGGACACGGGTGATCCTCCCTCCGGCGCCCCTCGGATATGCCCTTGGCTATCCGCCAGTTTTCCAGATTAGCTGGCAGTTGACAATTGGGCATGTCTCCGCCAACGTTGGAGCGCGCCGATAGCTGGCAGTTAACTCGGCCCACGGGGGTGGCCGAGTTGGTTTCCGGTGCGGTCGGCCCGACCGGTCCTCGGGGGTGGGCCGGTCCGGCCGGGCCGGGCGGACCGCTCGGCCCGGCCCCACCGACGGGCGAGCCACGGCGGCCGGGCGGGACCGAGCAGCAAAAGGCCCGCCCGGTCCGACGGGGGAACGGACCGGGCGGGAGCTCTCAACCCACCTTGCTGAGCTTACGGTAGGCGGTGGCGACTTGGGTGAGCCAGGCGGTCTCCGCGGCGAAGTTGTCCGAATCACGATCTTCGAAGTCCGCGGCGTCCATGTTGTCCTCCGGCACCGTGCCCGCCCGCTTGGCGTGCAGCGCCTGCCGTATCCGGGCCGCCTCGGCGAACGCCTGCCGGGACTCCGCGCTCGCCTCGGCCCCTGGCCCGTCCGCGCCGTTCACCCTGCGGTCGATGTAGGGCCGCAGATCGCGCCAGCCGTCCCGGATCTCCACCACCCGCCGGTGCAGCCGGTAGTCGAGGTCGGAGACCGAGGACCCGGGCGGCTCCAGCACGATGTCCGGGGAGGACTC
Source organism: Streptomyces sp. JW3 (assembly GCF_052216785.1). Lineage (NCBI taxonomy): Bacteria > Bacillati > Actinomycetota > Actinomycetes > Kitasatosporales > Streptomycetaceae > Streptomyces > Streptomyces sp. JW3. The sequence goes on from NZ_JBQOUX010000041.1 coordinate 29,045, forward strand.
GTACAGATCCCGCCAGAGCGGAAACAGCACCCGGTAGGCGTGGTAGTTGTCCGCCCAGTCCAGCAGCCGGACGGCCGGCCCGCCCCAGGACGGCACCGTCAGACTGATCGAGAGGATGGCGATGCCCGCCGCGCTGAACAGGTTGGAGGCGAGCCTCCAGGCGCCGATGTCGAGGCCCGCCGCGGCGGTCAGGATGTTGACCGTGCGGGCCGTGCAGTACAGGAACAGGACCACGGCCGCGACGGACAGCAGCCGCAGCGCCTGCCGCAGCGAGGGCTTGTCGGTCATCCGGGCGTACGGGCCGCACTGCCGGAAGATGGTGACGCAGGGCACCGCCTGGGAGACGATGAACAGCAACAGGTAGGTCAACACCAGGGGTTGGCCGCTGCCGGTGTCGAAGTCGGAGGCCGGCCGGCCGGTGCCGTCGGCGACCAGGAAGAGCACCGTCAGCAGTATGTCCAGGGCGATGCCGGTGATCAGCCAGTACCGGCTCCTGCGGGCGGCCTCCGCCTCGGAGGCCGCCCAGTGCAGCAGGATGATCTGCGCGCTGACGCAGAAGGCCACCGCCGACAGGTGCATCAGCAGGATGGCGAGGTTGCCGACGCCCAGGAACGAGCCGTCGCCCATGGCCACGGCGCCCATGGTGAAGGTGAGGCACTGGAGCAGCAGCGTGGCCACCAGCGTGCGGTAGGCGCGCTCCCGCCGGTTGCGGCGCACCTGGCCCAGCCGGTAGACGAGCGCGGCGTACGAGGACAGCGCCGCCATGGCGAAGCAGAGCGTTCTGATGGTGTTCACGGTCCGTCGGTGTTCCCACCCGTGCTCTCGCCCGCCGGGACCTCGAGTCCGATGCCCTCGGCCACCACGGCGACGGCGAAGTCGAAGAACGTCTCCTCGTCGCTGACACTGTCGTGGGTGCGGCTGAAGACCTGGAACACCAGCAGCCCGATCAGCCCGCTCCACAGCACGATGCCGCGCTCCACCAGGTCGGTGTACGGAGCGCCGGGCGTGCCGCCGAAGAGCGCCACGGCCTCCGGCCGCAGCAGCGGCGGCCCCGGCACCGTCCGCCGGGGCGGGACCAGTTCACCGGCCTGAAGCGCGGACCGCACGATGCCGGCCAGCACCGCGGGGGTGCGGGAGGCGGGCGGCACGGTCTCCTGCGGGGCGTGGTAGCCGGGCACCGGCGAACCGTAGACCAGGGTGAACTCGGCGGTGTTCGCGAAGGACCACTGCCGCAGCGCCCGCGCGACCGCGAGCAGCCGCGCGCCCGCCGACGCGCCGGCGGCCAGGGCGTCCCGGTCGGCCTGTTCCAGCGCGGCGCCGGACGCGTCGTAGGCGTCGACGAGCAGGGCGGTCAACAGGTCGTCCCGGTGCGGGAAGACGGCCGCCACCTCGGCACGGGACAGCCCGCCGGCGTCGGCGACGGCGTCCAGGGACAGCTGGCCGGCGCCCAGCGTCTCCAGCAGTCGGCGGGCGGTGGACTTGATGGCCGCCGTGGGCCCGACGGTCGCGTCGGCGGCGGGACTCGTTCCGGATTCCATGGTCGAACCGTACCGGTCGGTCACCATGTCCGGATCAAAATGCGCCGGTCCGGAAACAGGCCGGCCCGCCGCCGGGCCGAGCGGCGGGCCGGCCCCGTCTCACGACGGCCGCGTCACGGATACGACACCACCGTCGAGGGCACGGTCGAGGTCCCCGAGGTCGGCGATCCGGTGTCGTTGATGACCCGCTCGTACTGCCCGTTGCCGCCCAGCGAGACGACCAGCAGGCCGTGGAAGCGGACGCCGGAGCGGTTCGGGGCGGCGAAGCCGTGGTGCTGGACGATGGCCGGGTCGACGTTGTAGTAGCAGTAGCTGCCCAGTCCCCAGCCCTCGTGCTCGGTCACGTTGTCGCCGACCTTGTACGCGGCGTACCCCTTGACCGACCCGTTCTGGATCGCGGCCTGGTTGGGAGCGTCGTACGCCTTCTCGTTCTGGAAGAAGACGGTCCGGCCGCGCTGGCCGTTCCACTGCACGTCGTACTTGTTGAAGTGCTCCACGAACAGGCCGGTGATCAGCACGTCGTCGCCGTTGACCACGAGCCCGTAGTCGGCGCGGTTGGTCTCCCAGCCGACGCCCTCGCCGTGGTCGGCGCGCCAGATCCAGGTGTGGTCGACGACGGTGTGCCGGCTGTTGATCACCATGCTGGTGGTGGCCTTGCCGGCGCCCGCGCCGCCGATCCGCACGAACACGTCCTGCACGGTGGTCGGGTTGGCCGAGTGGTCGCGGGTGGCGCCCTGCGGGCCGACCTCCAGCAGCACCGGGGAGTTGACCGGCCCCGCGTCGATCAGGAACCCGGCCAGCCGTACGCCGTCCACGTCGGCGGTCTTCAGCGCCGTCACCCCGTTGTCGGGGATCAGGGTCGCGTACCCGAGGCCGAGTACCACCGTGCCCGCGCGGTTCACCTCCACCGGCCGGTCCAGGTGGTAGATGCCCGGCGTCAGCAGCAGGTGCAGGCCCTGCGCGAGCGCCTCGTTGAGGGTGGCCGCCGTGACGCCCGGCTTGGCGACGTAGAACTGGCTCAGCGGCAGGGAGGTGCCGCGCGGGGTGCCGTTGCCCCACGACACACCGCGGGCGTTGGTCCGCTTCTCGGGGAGGAAGACGCGGTACTCGCTGCCGCTGAGGTACAGGAAGGGCTTCTCGCGGGAGACGGGGGTGGTGTCCAGGGTGGTGTACGGCGGGTTCGGGAAGCTCTGCGCGGGGGCGCCCTCGACGCCCGAGAAGACCATGTTCCACACCGCGTTGAGCCAGCCGCCCACCGCGCTGTCCCGGGTGTACCACTGCTGCTGGGAGTAGGGACCGACCTGGCCGTCGATCCGGCTGTCCGCGATGTAGCCGCCGCTCGCCCAGCCGTAGCCGTCGGGGGCGAGGTTGAGGCCGCCGCGCACATGCATCCGGCGGAACGGAGCCGCCTGCGACACCGCCCAGCGGTTGGTGCCGTTGACCGGGACCAGGGCGAGGTTCTCCGCCGAACGCCAGAAGTTCTGCGTGGCGTTGCCGCTGAACCAGCCGGCGTCGACCGTGACGTCCCCGTTGATGGTGGTGTCGTCGGGGGAGAGGCCGAGCCCGGAGATGGAGGTGTAGAAGCCGATCTGGGCGTTGAGGCCGTTGTACGTGCCCGGCTTGAACAGCAACTGGTAGCGGCCGGTGCCGAACTGGGCCGACTCCTGCTGCCGGAAGATCTCGTCGAGCTTCGCCTGGATGCCGGGGGTGGCGGGGTCGAAGACGATGACGTTCGGGCCGAGGTCGCCACCGCCGGGCAGCGCGGCCAGCGGCTTCTTCCGGCCGGCGGCGGGAGCGGCGGCGGCCGGGGTGGCGGACAGCCCGGCGAGCACCGGGGCGGCAGCGGCGGCGGCACCGAGGACGGCTCTGCGGCCGGGGGCGGGACGGGGCGAGGTGGACGACATGGGGCGGCTCTCCTGTCGATTCTCTTCAGGAAGTGAACGGTGGGGGAGGAGGGAGCGCTCTCTCGGCGAGGAATGCTTCAGCCTTCCGAACGCGGGCGTCAAGAGGCGGGACAGAGTTCGACGAGTGGTGCGCGAACCCTTGACGAGCCCATCTCTCAGGGTTTAACTCACGTCCTAAATTAAGTCGTGAGTGCACTCCTCGAAGGGACCCGAAGTGCCATGCGCAGCATCCGAGCCGCGGCCGCAGGCGCCGTCACCCTGTCTCTCGCCCTCGCCGCCTCGGCCTGCGGCGGCGGTTCACCGACGGGCGGCGGGTCCGACGGCGCGCCGAAGACCCTGACCTACTGGGCCTCCAACCAGGGCGCCAGCGTCGAGATCGACAAGAAGGTGCTCCAGCCCGAACTCGACAAGTTCGAGAAGCGGACCGGCATCGAGGTGAAGCTGGAGGTCGTGCCCTGGTCCGACCTGCTCAACCGCATCCTCACCGCGGCCACCTCCGGCCAGGGCCCCGACGTCCTCAACATCGGCAACACCTGGAGCGCCTCGCTCCAGGCCACCGGCGCCCTGCTGCCCTGGGACGCGAAGAACTTCGACAAGATCGGCGGCAAGGACCGCTTCGTCGACTCCGCCCTCGCCTCCACCGGCGCCCAGGGCGAGGACCCGGCGGCGGTACCGCTGTACTCCCTGGCGTACGCGCTCTACTACAACAAGCAGATGTTCGCCGACGCGGGCATCAGCGAGCCTCCGGCCACCTGGGACGACCTGGTCGCGGCGGGCAAGAAGCTGTCCGCGGACGGCAAGTGGGGCCTGGGCGCCGAGGGTTCCAACCCGTCGGAGAACATCCACCACGCCTACGTCTTCGTCAAACAGCACGGCGCCGACTTCTTCACCGCCGACGGCAAGGCCGACTTCACCGGCGCCGCGACCGTGGCGGCCGTCAAGCAGTACGTCGACCTGATGGCCAAGGACAAGATCATCGCGCCGGGCAACGCCGAGTACGCGCAGAACCAGTCCGTCAGCGACTTCGCCAAGGGCAAGACCGCCATGCTGCTCTGGCAGACCGCCGCCGCCAACCTCAAGTCCCAGGGCATGGCCGAGGACGCCTACGGCATCGCGCCGGTCCCGGTCCAGTCGGGCACCCCCGGCACCGGCGCCCACGTCAACTCCATGGTGGCCGGCATCAACCTGGCCGTCTTCAAGAACACCGACAACCTCACCGGCGCCACCGAGTTCGTGAAGTTCATGACCGGTGACGAGGAGCAGCAGATCCTCAACAAGGCGTACAGCTCCATACCGCCGGTCAAGGCCGCCCAGTCGGACCCCGCCTTCAACACCCCCGCCAACGCCGTGCTCAAGGACACCCTCGCCAAGAGCGCGGTCGCGTTGCCGCAGGTCGCCGCCGAGTCCCAGTTCGAGACGGCCGTCGGTACGGCGATCAAGGAGCTGTTCGCCGACGCCGCCGCCGGACGCGCGGTCACCACCGCGTCGGTCGAGGCCAAGCTGGAGAAGGCCCAGCAGCAGATGCCGGCGGAGTGACCACCGTGACGACCACTGTTCCCGAACAGGCCGGCGGCCGGGCGGCCAAGGACCCCGCCCCGGCCGGTACGGCGGCGGCCGGCCCCCGGCGCCGCCCCGGCCGGCTCCGCCGGATCTCCCTGCCCTACCTGCTCCTGCTGCCCGCCCTCCTCCTCGAACTCCTCGTCCACCTGGTGCCGATGGTGGTCGGCGTGGTGATGAGCTTCAAGGAGCTGACCCAGTTCTTCATCCGCGACTGGGGCACCGCCCCCTGGTCCGGCCTCGACAACTACCGGGTCTCCGTCGACTTCGACACCCCGGTCGGCGAAGACCTGCTGCACTCCTTCTTCGTCACCGTCGCCTTCACCGTCCTGTCGGTCGGCCTGTGCTGGCTGATCGGCACGGCGGCGGCGATCTGCATGCAGGACACCTTCCGGGGCCGGGGCCTGCTGCGCGCCCTGTTCCTGGTCCCGTACGCGCTGCCGGTCTACGCCGCCGTCATCACCTGGGTCTTCATGTTCCAGCACGACAACGGCCTGGTGAACCACGTCCTGCACGACCAGCTAGGCCTCACCGACCAGCCCTCCTTCTGGCTGATCGGCGACAACGCGTTCGTCGCGCTGCTCACCGTCTCGGTCTGGAAGGGCTGGCCGTTCGCCTTCCTGATCGTCATGGCCGGCCTCCAGAACATCCCCGGGGAGCTGTACGAGGCCGCCGCGCTGGACGGCGCCGGCACCTGGCAGCGGATCCGCCGCATCACCCTGCCGTCGCTCGGCGCGGTCAACCAGGTGCTGGTCCTGGTGCTGTTCCTGTGGACGTTCAACGACTTCAACACACCGTTCGTCCTCTTCGGCAAGAGCGCTCCGGCCTCCGCCGACCTGATCTCCGTCCACATCTACCAGGAGTCGTTCGCCACCTGGAACTTCGGCCGCGGCTCCGCGATGTCGGTCCTGCTGCTGCTGTTCCTGCTCGTCGTGACGGGCGTCTACCTGGCCGTCAGCGCACGCCGCCGGAGGGTCCATGTCCGTGCCTAGGTCCCCGATGGCCCCGCCCCGCTCCTTCGTATGGACCCGGCGGATCGTGCTCACCCTCCTGACCGCCTTCGTCCTGCTGCCCGTCTACGTCATGGTCTCCAGCTCGCTGAAACCGCTGGCCGACGTGACGAGCGCGTTCCGCTGGCTGCCCAGCGAGCTGACCGTCCGTCCGTACATCGACATCTGGTCGACGGTCCCGCTCGCCAAGTACTTCCTGAACTCCCTGGTGGTGGCGGGCGCGGCGACCGTCTGCTCGGTGCTGATCGCGGTCTTCGCCGCCTACGCGGTCAGCCGTTACGACTTCCGCGGCAAGCGGGTCTTCACGGTCACCGTCCTGTCCACCCAGATGTTCCCCGGCATCCTCTTCCTGCTCCCGCTGTTCCTGATGTACGTCAACATCGGCAACGCCACGGGCATCGCCCTGTTCGGCTCCCGCGGCGGCCTGATCCTCACGTATCTCACCTTCTCCCTCCCCTTCTCCATCTGGATGCTGATCGGCTACTTCGACTCGGTGCCGCGCGACCTGGACGAGGCGGCCCTGGTGGACGGCTGCGGTCCGCTCGGCGCACTGCTGCGGGTCGTCGTCCCGGCCGCGGTCCCGGGCATCGTCGCGGTCGCCGTCTACGCCTTCATGACCGCCTGGGGCGAGGTGCTGTTCGCCTCCGTGATGACCAACGACACCACCCGCACCCTCGCCGTCGGCCTCCAGGGCTACTCCACCCTCAACGACGTCTACTGGAACCAGATCATGGCCGCCTCGCTCGTGGTGAGCGTCCCCGTGGTGGCCGGCTTCCTGCTGCTCCAGCGCTACCTGGTGGCCGGCCTGACGGCCGGAGCCGTCAAGTGACCGGCGCACCTTCCTCCGAAAGGACCTACGTGACCATCGACTTCGCCGCCCTCCCGCACGACTTCCTGTGGGGCACGGCCACCTCGGCGTACCAGATCGAGGGAGCCGTGGCCGAGGACGGCCGCTCGCCGTCGATCTGGGACACCTTCGCGCACACCCCCGGCAAAATCGCCGGCGACGACCACGGCGACACCGCCTGCGACCACTACCACCGCTGGCGCGAGGACATCGCCCTGATGCGCCGGCTGGGTACCAACGCCTACCGCCTGTCCATCGCCTGGCCGCGCGTGCTGCCCGGCGGCGCCGGCGAGGTCAACGCCAAGGGCCTCGCCTTCTACGACGAACTGACCGACGCGCTCCTGGAGGCGGGCATCACCCCGTCCGTCACCCTCTACCACTGGGACCTGCCGCAGGTGCTCCAGGACCGGGGCGGCTGGCCCGAGCGGTCGACGGCGGAGCACTTCGCGGCGTACGCCGCCGTGGTCGCGGAACGCCTGGGCGACCGCGTCACCCACTGGACCACGCTCAACGAGCCGCTGTGCTCGGCCTGGATCGGCCACCTGGAGGGCGCGATGGCCCCCGGCTGGACCGACCTGACGGCGGCGGTCCGGGCCTCCTACCACCTGCTGCTCGCCCACGGCCTGGGCATGCAGGCGATCCGGGCGACGGCCCCGGGCGCCCAGGTGGGCATCGTCAACAACCTCTCCACCATCCACGCGGCCACCTCCGCCGAGGAGGACCTGGCGGCCGCCCGCCGCATGGACGGCCACACCAACCGCTGGTGGCTGGACCCGGTGCACGGCCGCGGCTTCCCCGCCGACATGCGCGAGCTGTACGGCGTCGACCTGCCGGAACGCGACGGCGACCTGGCGCTGATCGGCGCCGGCCTGGACTGGCTCGGCCTGAACTACTACTTCCCCCAGACGGTCGCCGCCGACCCCGCCGCCCCTGCCCCCTACGTCCGTACCGTCCACCGCGCCGGCGTCCCGCGCACCGGCATGGACTGGGAGATCGACGCGAGCGGCATCGAGGACCTGCTGCTCCGCCTCACCCACGACTACGGCGCCCGCCGCCTGTACGTCACGGAGAACGGTTCGGCCTTCCCCGACACCGTCCGCCCGGACGGCACGGTCGAGGACCCGGAGCGCGCCGAGTACCTGGCCGCCCACATCGCCGCCTGCGCCGCGGCGGCCCGCAAGGGCGCCCCGCTCGCCGGGTACTTCGCCTGGTCGCTGCTGGACAACTTCGAGTGGGCGTACGGCTACGACAAGCGGTTCGGACTGGTCCACGTGGACTACCGGACACAGGCCCGCACCATCAAGGGCAGCGGCCGGCGGTACGCCGGGATCATCGCGGAGCACGGGCGCATCCGGGGGAGCAGGGCCGCCTGACCGGCGGTGCGGTGGGTGCCGGGCGCGGACGCGGGAGTCCGCGCCCGGCGGACCGTACGAAACCCTGAATGTCAGGTACACGTCATTGCAGATCACTATGCGTTCGTCAAAGGAGACGACATGGCATCCCGCACCCTCCTGACCGCCCTCGCGGCGCTGACCCTGCTGGCGGCCGGCCCGGCGTTCACCCCGCCGGCCGCCGCCCGCACCACGGCGGCGGCCTGGGACACCGACCGCGCCGCCACCGCCTACGCCACCGACCCGGCCGCCGTCACCGCCTCCGGCAGTGAGAACGCCGGCAGCGCGCCCGGCCTGGCCTTCGACGGCAACGGCGCCACCCGCTGGTCCAGCGACTTCACCGACGACGCGTGGCTGCGCGTCGACCTCGGCGCGGTCGTCCGCGTGGGCCGGGTGGTGCTGGACTGGGAGGCGGCCTACGGCAAGCGGTACGTCCTGGAGGCGTCGACCGACGGCACCGCCTGGACCCCGTTCTACACGGAGACGGCCGGCACCGGCGGCTCGGTCACCGCGCACACCTACCCGCAGGAGGTGAGAGCCCGCTACGTCCGCCTGCGCGGCGTGGAGCGCGCCACCCCCTACGGCTACTCGCTGTGGTCCTTCAAGGTGTACGGCGGCGAACCGGCCCCCGCCGCCACCACCCGCGCCAACCTCGCCCTGAACCACCCCGCCTACGCGAACTACTACCAGCACGCCGGCAACTCACCGGCGTTCGTCACCGACGGCGGCGTACCGGCCGACCTGAAGGCCGACGCCACCCGCTGGTCCAGCGACTGGAACGCCGACCGCTGGGTCTCCGTCGACCTCGGCGCCACCTCGGTCATCGACACGGTGGACCTGTACTGGGAGGCGGCGTACGCCGTCGACTACGAACTCCAGGTCTCCGACGACAACCGCACCTGGCGCACGGTGTACCGCCCCTCGGCCGCCGAGGTGGCCGCCCGCCGCGCGGACGTCAAGTCCCCGGCGGAGGCGACCGGCCGGCACGACAGCGTCCGCCTGCCCGCCCCCGCCACCGGCCGCTACGTCCGCATGCTCGGCAAGGAACGCCGCTCCTTCTACAACCCGGCCCCCGCGACCGCCCAATTCGGTTATTCCCTCTACGAGTTCGAGGTCTGGGGCACCGGCGGCTCGGCGGCGGCGGCGTACCCGGCGCTGCCCGGCGACCAGACGGGCGGGTACCGGACCACCTTCTTCGACGACTTCACCTCCGCCGCCCTGGACCGCTCGAAGTGGCGGGTGGTGCGCACCGGCACGGAGATGGGCCCGGTCAACGGCGAGTCCCAGGCGTACGTCGACTCCACCGACACCGTCCGGCAGGAGAACGGCGCGCTGGTCCTCCAGTCGAAGTACTGCAAGGGCTGCACCCAGGCGGGCGGCGGCACGTACGACTTCACCTCCGGCCGCATCGACACCCACACCAAGTTCGACTTCACCTACGGCCGGGTCAGCGCCCGCATGAAACTCCCGGTCGGCGACGGCTTCTGGCCGGCGTTCTGGCTGCTCGGCAGCGACGTGGACGACCCGTCCGTCTCCTGGCCCGCGTCCGGCGAGACCGACATCATGGAGAACATCGGCTACGCCGACTGGACCAGCAGCGCGCTGCACGGGCCCGGCTACTCGGCGGACGGCAACATCGGCGCCCGGCAGGTGTACCCGGCGGCCGGCCGGGCCGACCAGTGGCACACCTACGCGGTGGAGTGGACGCCCACCGGCATGCGCTTCTCCGTCGACGACCGCCTGGTCCAGGAGACGACCCGGAACAAGCTGGAGGCCACCCGCGGCCAGTGGGTCTTCGGCCACAACCAGTACGTGATCCTGAACCTGGCGCTGGGCGGCGCGTACCCCGCCGGCTGGAACCAGGTCACCACCCCCTACTGGGGCCTGCCGCAGTCCAGCGTGGACCGGATCGCGGGCGGCGGAGTGCGGGCGGAGGTGGACTGGGTGCGAGTGGAGCAGAAGGGGTGAGGCGGGCGCCGCGGTTCATCCGCGGTAGGCGGCGACCGCCGCCCGTACGAACGACCGGACCAGCGGATTGCCGTCGCCCGCCTTCCACGCCGCCACCACCGGGCTCGGCGGCAGGTCGGCCACCGGCACCACGGTGAGTCCCGGCCCGGGGTCGTGGTCCAGGAGTGTCATCCCGACCGTGCCGTTCCACAGCACGGCCTGCCGGCACTCCTGGACCGCGCGCACCACCGGGCCCTGGCGCGGCTGCCCGCCCTGCCAGTACGCCTGCCAGCGGGCATCGGTGCCCGCGGGGAACCGGAACCAGGGCCGGTCGGCCAGTTCGGCCAGGGTGAGCCGGTCCCGTCCGGCCAGCGGGTCGTCGGCCCGCAGCAGCGCCCCGACCGGATCGGCGCGCAGCGTCCGGGTGGCCAGGCCGGTCTCGTCGAACGGTCCCCGGGTCAGCGCGACGTCGACCGTCCCGGCGCGCAGTGAGCAGGTCGGGTCGGTCAGGTCGGTGTCGCGGACCCGGACCTCTACGTGCGGATGCCGCTCGCGGTAGGCGCGGGCCAGCCGCGCCGCGGCCGGGTCACCGCTGTCGCCCAGGATGCCGACGGTGAGGACCGCGCGACCGGCCGCCACGGCCATCCGGACACCGGCCCGGTCGGCCCGGTCCAGCAGGTCCCGCGCCTCCTCCAGCAGCACCGTCCCGACCGGGGTGAGGGTGACGCCGGCCGGTGAGCGGTCGAACAGCGCGGCCCCGATGTCGGTCTCCAGCCGCTTGACCGCCCGGCTCAGCGGCGGCTGGCTCATGTGCAGCCGGGCGGCGGCCCGCCCGAAGTGGAGTTCCTCGGCGACCGCCACGAAGTAGCGCAGGGTGCGCAGCTCCATGTGCCGCATGTACTCCATCTGCTCCATGCTGCGACGATACCCGTCCGGTATTGGAGGGACCGAACAGGTCTTGGACGGCCCGGTGTCCAGCCGATGGGATCGGCACATGACTGACACACCGGGTTGCACACCGGCTTTCTCCCCCGTCGCCGGCACGGTGACCTCATGACCGCCGCGTACTGGATCGTCGCCGGCCTGCTCGCCGCCTTCTACCTCTACGGCGGCGGGGTGAAAGTGGTGCGCAGCCGTGACCGGCTCCGGCCGATGATGGCCTGGGTGGACAGCATGCCGATGCGGGCGGTGCGGGCCATCGGAGTGATGGAGGTGCTGGGCGCGGCGGGCCTGATCCTGCCGCCGCTCACCGGCATCGCCCCGTGGCTGGCCCTGGCCGCGGCGATCGGCTTCGTCCTCCTCCAGCTCGCCGCGACCCGGGTCCATCTGCGCATGGGCGACCGGCAGATCGCCCTCAACCTCACCCTGGTACTGACGGCGGCGGCGACGGTGTGGCCGGCGACGGTGTGGCTGTGACCGGGCCGTAGCCGTAGCCGTAGCCGTGGTCCGGTCGGCCTCAGCCGTCCTTCCGGGCCACCCCACCGTAAATACCGATCAACGGCGCGCCGGCCGCCACCGGCTCCTCGGGCCGCCAGTCCGTCACCCGCACCAGCCCGGGTTCGACGAGGGCGAAGTCGCCGAAGAACTCCGTCACCCGGGCGTGCGGGCGCAGGTTCATGGACGCGGTGGCCTTCCGGTACACGGCCGCCGCGCCCTCCCGCCGGTCCTCGTGGACGTCACCGGTCGCGTGCGACAGGACCAGGTAGGAGCCGTCCGGAAGCGCGTCGCGGAGGATGGCGAGGATGCCGCCCGGGTCCTCCGCGTCGGAGACGAAGTGCACGACGGCCACCAGCAGCAGCGCGACCGGCTCGTCGAGGTCGATGAGCCGGCGCACGTCCGGGTGGTCCAGGATGCCCCGGGGATCGCGCAGGTCGGCGAGGACGACCGAGGTGTCGGGCTCGTTCAGCAGCGCCATGGAGTGGGTGCTGACGATGGGGTCGTTGTCGACGTAGACGACCCGGGTCTCGGGGGCGAGGGCCCGCGCGATCTGGTGCACGTTGGGCTCGGTGGGCAGCCCCGTGCCGATGTCCAGGATCTGCCGGATACCCCCCTCGGTGACCAGGTACTCGACGGCCCGCCGCATGAACCGCCGGTTGGCGAGCACCCCCTCCCGCACCTCCGGCGCGGCCTTCATGAACTCCTCGGCGGCTTCCTGATCGACCTCGTAGTTGTCCTTCCCGCCGAGGAAGTAGTCGTACATCCGCGCCGGATGCGGCTTGCTCGTGTCGATCCGGTGGGCGGGGGTGTCACTGCGGCCGTCACTGCCGAGGGAGGTCATGGTGCGTGGCTCCGTCCTGAACTGGCGTGCCGCCGACGTACGTTGTACGGGCACGACTGCGTCGGCTGTCAGGAGAGCATCTTGGCACGCCTCGCGCACGTCTGCGTCCGGAGCCTGCGCACACGCTCTGTCCGGAAGATCGCTGCTGTCGACAGCCCCGTCGTAAGCTCTTCCCGGGCGCTTTGCCCACGGAAAGTGATGGACGGCCGGGACGCAGTGCAGGGCGGCCGGATTCGGCTGCGCCCTGCGGGACAGGAGGACGCCGCTATGGGCGCGGGCTTCAAGGTGGAGATCGGCGAGTTGGACAGTCTGGTCAGAGAACTCCACGCGAGTCAGGACGAGATGCGCACGGCCTTGAGCGCGTTGCGCGACACCGGTCCCAAAAGCACGGGAAGTAAAGCTCTCGACAACGCCTGCGACGAGTTTCACGACAGCTGGGACGACGCGATCGGGAAGATCGCCGACGGGACGCAGACCATCGAAGACGGCCTCAAGAAGACCCGTGACACCTACCAGGAGGTCGAGTCGGCGCTGCGTGACGGCTTCGCGGGGGAAGGCGGCACCCGGTGAGCAGTGACTCGTACCCCGCGCTCGGTTTCGATCCCGCGCCGGGCGATCCCGGCAACGTGGACTCGCTCGCCGCGCGCACCAGGAAGGCGGCGGCCTCCCTGGACAACGCGTACGGCAGCATCAAGCGCCTCACGGGCAATGTGACCTGGGCCGGAGATGCCGCTTCCGCCTTCTCGAAGAAAGTCGGGGAACTGCCCCGTTACCTGAAGGACAGCCAAGAAGCGATGGGTACGGCGTCGTCGGAGCTGTCGGCCTGGCGCGAGGCGTTGGCCGACTACCAGGACACGGCGCGAACGTTCGAGGCACAGGCCAAGGAGGCGAAGGGACGGCTCGCGTCTGCGGAGGAGACCAGGGAGAGCGCGGCCAATCGTTACAACCAGGCGGCCGCCGACCCCGCTTTCCGTCTCGGCGGCCAGCACTTCACCGGCACCGCTCTACAGGATGCCCAGTCGAAGATCGATGCGGCGAGCGTCCGGCTGACGCAAGCCGACGGTGCCCTGTCGGCGGCCACCACGCGGCTGGACCAGGCTGAACGGGAACTCGAGGAGATCGTCAAGCGGGCCGAACGGTTGCTGGAGGAACACCAGGCACAGGCTCGTGGCGTGGCGAGCCATCTGCGCAAGGCGACCGACAAGGCCCCGGATCCGGGGTTCTGGGACCGGCTGGGTGACGAGTTCCAGAAGCTCGGGCACGCCGTGCAGGAGTGGTGCGCCCGGCACAAGGACCTGCTCAAGTCGATCGGTGACTGGCTGGGCAACATCTCGGCCGTCCTCGGGGTGCTGTCGCTGCTGACACTGTGGTGCCCGCCCCTGTCCGGGGGTCTCGCCCTGACCGCTGCCGGTCTCTCGGCGGGCGCGCTGCTCGCACACGGCGCCGCCAAGATCGGAGGAGCGGACGTCGGGCTGATGGATCTCGCGGGCGATGCCATCGGGATCATCCCCGGTGCCGGCTTTGCCAAGGCGGCGGTCACGGGGTCGGTCAAGGTGGCGGTGCGTACGGAGCAGGTCGGGGAGGCCGTCGTCGCGAACGTCGACGACGTCCAGCGGATCGCCCGGCTGAACCGCCTCGTCGGCGACGGGGCCGCCGAGGCGGACAATTTCGTCAGAGAAGGCGGTCGCATCCTCCGCGCGTCGGAGGGCCGCGTATTCGAGGCCACAGGTGGGATGGGGAACCGGCTCTCGCTCGCCTGGGAGAACTCGGTGGCCAAGAATCTGGGAGCCTCGTTCGGCGAGTCCAAACTCGGCTCGGTTATCTCCAGCACTCCGGTACTCAAGGACATCGACTCGCTCAAAGCGGCGATTCGCGCCGACGGCAGTGTCGATCCGACGTCCTGGTGGTCGAAGGGCCCGCTGCTGGCACAGTCCGTGCCGGGTACGGTGTCCGGCATCTACGACAGCGTCACGGGAGAGTAGGGATGGCTGCCGCACCCCATTCCGGAACAGCCACCGAACCGGCCCTTCCCCATCCGTCGAGACTGGGGCTCGTCGTGTGGTTCGTCGTGCAGTGGGTCGCCATTCCGGTGGACTTCGTCGTACGGTCGGTGTGGCTGCTCGCCGTGCTGTTCGGAGGCGGTACGGAGGACCAGTTGGCACGTCTCCTCGAACCCTTCGCGCGCTTCCTGTCACCTGCCGCGCTCTCGTTGCGGATGTCGCACCGGCCTGCCAAGCACGAGGCACATCTCGACCGGGAGCTCGCTCGCCTGACCCGGGAGCTCGACCAGCGGTCGTTCAGCCTGCGCACGCGGGTGGCGTACAGCGTGGCGCGGGAGGTCCGGTCCGACGGTTATCTGTACCGGGTCGGCGTACATCCTCGTCGCTACCGAGGCGTTCCGCTCAGCACAGTGGAACGTCTGGCGTCCGTTCACGGCCTCGCTCTGGAGGCTTCGCCGGATCTCAGGAACGGTGTCGTCCTCCGCCCAGTACACGCCAAGGACTCGTGGTGAACCAGACAGCTCCTGAACTGCACTTGGACATACCCGGAGGGTTCCGATCCCTGGGGCTCGAACTGGACGGGGAGGAACGCCGACGGCAGTTCTGGGCCATCGCGGAGGCCGTTTGGCCCACCGGCACGGATTTTCAGCGGGCGACGGCATTCCACGTCTACCGCGAAATGGCCGCCCACGCCCTCGCCGGGAACTCCTTCTACGCCGGATTCTGTCTCGACGAGGCTCCCGACGGCCGTCTCACCACGGCCTCGTTGCTGGCGCGTCTGGACCCGTTGGACGAACCCGACGCCGCACTCTCGGCGCGCGGCCTCTTCGAGGCGCTTTCCACCAACGACAACAACTCGGTCGAGTACATCCAGGTCCCGGCGGGACCTGGCGTCATCGTCCTGTGCGGCATGGAGTGGCGGTCCGAACCGGCGGACGACACGGCCGCCGCCCTCCCACTGGCCAGGATGGACGTGTATCTGCCGCTGCCTCGTATGCGACGTCTCCTGGTCCTGAGTCTCACTACGCCCTCCCTGCCCGACCTGCCGTTCTATGTCGCGCTGTTGTCGAAGACAACTCATGACCTGCGGGTCTCAAGCGGCGATGGGCCGGCACCCAGCGGCGGAGGCACGGTCGACGACGAGGTCAGGGCCGTCTTCGGGT
Source organism: Streptomyces sp. JW3 (assembly GCF_052216785.1). Lineage (NCBI taxonomy): Bacteria > Bacillati > Actinomycetota > Actinomycetes > Kitasatosporales > Streptomycetaceae > Streptomyces > Streptomyces sp. JW3. The sequence continues at coordinate 44,680 of NZ_JBQOUX010000041.1, forward strand.
AGGAGTTGTGGCTCACGCGTCACCACAGGTGGAGGAAACTCCGGACGTCGTCGTAGCCGTCGACGGCCCGTCCGTCCACATCCGTCGGGTCGGCCTCGGCCCGCAGCGCCAGCGACTGCGCCAACGCGAGGGCTTCGTCGCTGAGACGCCCGAAGCGTCGAGCGGTGTGCCCCAGGCACAGACCGGCCAGCCCGAGCAACGGACTGCCCGTCACAGCCCGCCTGCCGACTTGCACGCACCAGTATTCGACGAACTCCGCGTCGTCGTCATTCAACGCGGTCCCGACCAGGACGCCCGCGGCCTCGCCCTCCGCCGAGCGGTCGCGCAGGGCCGCTCCATTGTCTCGACGACCACCTCGTGAGGCAGAGCCGGCGGATTCTCGAACCACAGATGGGCATGCACCCCGCGAGACTACGCGGACCGCATCCGACTACCGCCTGTCGCGGGACCCGTACATCTCGCTTTGTACGGGTCCCGGCGAATCCCTCCACGTATCCGGCTCGGCCGCTGTGCCGTTGTACTGCCGAGCGGTGTGCCACTACGCGACAAGGGGGTCGTCGGTCATGGCGAACAGCGGCGCGGGCGAGAAGTCCGACAGTCTCAAGGCGTTCGGAGCGGCGATGAAGGTGTTCCGGGAGCGGGCGGCGCTGACGCAGGAGCAGCTCGCCGAGGTGATGGGGTACTCGCTCGACACCGTCGCCTCGGTCGAGCAGGGGCGGCGGATGCCGACGCCGACGTTCGTGCTGCGGCTGGAGGCGGCGTTGGACGCGTTCGGGGTGTTGCGGGCGATGGCCCGGCACGTCGGGCGGGAACGGGGGCTGGCGGTCTGGTTCCAGGAATGGGCCGAGCTGGAGGAGACGGCGGTCGCCCTGTGCACCTACGAGTGCCGGGTGGTGCCGGGGCTGCTTCAGACGGAGGCGTACACCCGCGCGCTCATGCGCAATGTGCCGCCACCGCCCAGCGAGGAGCAGTTGGAGGAGCGGATCGCCGCGCGGCGGGCCCGGCAGGAACTGCTGCGGCGCACGCCGCCGATCGCGTTCAGCTTCATCATCGAGGAGGCGGTGCTGCTGCGGCACATCGGAGGGGAGCAGGTCACCCGCGAGCTGATCGACCACCTCCTCGCCTGTACGGAGTTGTGGAACGTGAAGTTGCAGATCATGCCGCTGCGACAGCCTCAGCACGCGGGCGCCGACGGGCCGATGCAGTTGCTGGAGACTCCCGAGCGGCAGTGGCTCGGGTACTCGGAGGGGCAGATGACCGGGCAGCTGATCGTGGAGCGGGAAGCGGTCAGTGTCATGCAGATGCGCTATGCGAAGATGCGCTCCCAGGCCCTGTCCCCGGCGGACTCGGCCGAGTTGTTGCGGCAAATGCGAGGGGCGCTATGAGCGGCACGAGCGAGCTGGACTGGTTCAGGAGCAGCTACAGCGGGTCTGAAGGGGACAGTTGCGTTGAGGTCGCGCGGGTTCCTGGGGTGGTTCATGTGCGGGATTCCAAGGTGGCGGCTGGACCTGGCTTCGCTGTCGGCTCCTCGGCGTGGGGCGAGTTCATCGGCGGGTTCAGGCGGGCGAACCCTTCCTGACGCTCGTACGGGAAGTACGGGTAGGGGGCCGGGCGGTGGCTCGCCCGGTCCAGGCGGGCCGTCTGGTCGGCGGTGAGGGTCCAGCCGACCGCGCCCAGGTTCTGGCGTAGTTGCCGCTCGTCGCGGGCGCCGATGATGACCGAGGAGACGGTCGGGCGGGTGAGGAGCCAGTTGAGGGCGATCTGCGGGACTGTCCGGCCCGTCTCCTTCGCGATCTCGTCCAGCGCGTGCATCACGGTGTAGAGGTGTTCGTCGGGGACGGGCGGGCCGTAGTCGGCCGCAGCGGACTTTGACCGATCCCCGGCGGCGGGGACTGTTCAAGGCGCTGATCGTCGCCGCCGCGTGCGACGGCAGGGCGGCCGAGGCGCTCCGTCACTTCTATGACATCCGGGTCCGGGAGTGGGCTCCTTGTGTCGACCGGGCCGCCGAGGCCGTGACGGCGGCGCGCGCGCCGGCGCGTACGCATGACGGGGGGCGTGATCGCGGCTTTTCGCTTACTGCATATGATGTGCAGGTGCGCCCCAGTGACTACAGCCTCCGCCCCGCGACCCCGGCCGACCTCGACGCCGCCCGAGCCGTCATGCTCGACACCGTCTACCACGACTTCGGCAGCGGGTACGTGCCTCGCTGGCACCGCGACATCATCGACCTGGACGGCGCGTATCTCACGCCCGCGCGGCACACCCTCCTGGTCGCCGTCGACGGGGCGGGGCAGATCGTCGCCACCGGGGCGCTGGACAGCCGGGGGCCCGCGCATCCGCCGAACCCGGCGCACCTCGCCGAGCGCTACCCCTCCGGTGTGACCGCGCAGTTGCGGCGGATCTACGTGCGGCCCGCGCACCGGCGGCGCGGGCTGGCCCGGCGGATCGTCGACGAACTGCTCGCCTTCGCCGCCGCCGACGGCGGATACCGGGCCGTCTACCTGCACACCGACCCGGCCGTGACCGGCGCCGAACCGTTCTGGCGGTCGCTCGCCAAGGTCGTGCACGACGAGCGCGAGGACGCCGGGGGCGGGCAGCGGGTCGTCCACTTCGACGTCCCCATGCCCTGACCCGCACGGCCCCTGCCCCGCCCCACACATGGAAACGGTTTCCATGTAGGCTTGCCCGCAGCACCGTCCCGACCTGCCCGAACCCGATCGAACCGAGGACCATGCGTTCCCACCGCCGCCTTCGGCTGCTCGCCCCCGCCCTGCTCCTTCCGCTGATAGCCGGCTGCTTCTCCGCCGGCGGCGGCTCGGCCGACGGGTCCGACGACGGGGACGGCTCCCGGCTGCGCGTCGCCCTCGCCTTCCCGCCCGCCGAGAACCTCTCCCCGTACGGCGCCGACGCCACCCTGCTCAGCCGGCTGGGCGTCACCGAGGGACTGACCGCGCTGGACGCCAACGGCAGCGCCGCCCCCGCCCTCGCCGCGTCCTGGCAGCAGCAGAACGCCAAGACCTGGGAGTTCACGCTGCGGGAGGCGACCTTCCAGGACGGCACGCAGGTGACGGCGGACGCCGTCGCCGACTCCCTCGCACATGCCGTCGAGGCCGAGCCCGCGCCCGCCGCCCTGTCCGGCGTCGGCCTCACCGCGAAGGCCGGCGACGACCGGACGGTCACCGTCACCACCGACGAGCCCGACCCGGTCCTCCCGCTCCGGCTCTCCAGCCCCTCCCTCGCCATCCTCGCCGCGAAGGCGTACGACAAGAGCGGCAAGGCCGATCCGGTCGGGACCGCCACCGGGCCGTTCGAGATCACCAAGGTGAACGGGACCAGCTCCGCCGCCCTGGACCGGTTCGACGACTACTGGGGCGGCCGGGCCCAGGCGTCCGGCATCGACGCCCGCTTCATCGCCGACGGCACCGCCCGCGCCAACGCCCTGCGCACGGGCGAACTGGACATCGCGGAGGCGGTGCCCGTCTCCCAGGCCGCGACCCTGGAGAAGGGCACCCGGCGCGACACCGCCACCACCCGCACCACCAGCCTGCTGCTCAACGCCTCCGCCGGCCCGCTGAAGGACGCCGGACTGCGGGCCACCGCCCGCGCCGCGCTCGACACCTCCGTCTTCGCCAAGGACGTCTACGAGGGATACGGGGACGCCGGCGCCGGGATCTACGGGCCCGCCGTGACCTGGGCGGAGAGCAAGCGGCAGAAGCCGGTCGGGCGGGCCGCCGCGAAGAAGGCGAACGGCCGGACCATCACCCTCGCCACCTACGACAACCGGCCCGAACTGCCGGAGGTCGCCCAGGTGGTGAAGGAGCAGCTGGAGCAGGCCGGGTTCAGGGTCAAGCTCACCGTACGGGAGTACTCGCGGCTGGAGAGCGACGCCCTGGACGGGAAGTTCGACGCGTTCGTGCTCGCCCGCAACACCCTCCTGGACACCGGCGACCCGGTCTCCGTCCTCGCCAGCGACTACACCTGTGACGGCGACTTCAACATCGCCCAGCTCTGCGACCAGGACGTCGACGCGGCGGTCGGCAAGGCCGAGCAGGCCACCGACACCGACGAACGGCGCGCCGCCGCGATGGCCGCCGAGGCCCGCGTCCTCGGTACCGACGCGGTGCTGCCGCTGGTGCACCAGCGGATCATCACCGGGGTCGCAGACGGCGTCCAGGGCGCCGTCCTCGACCCCTACGAGCGCACCCTCGTCGGCACCGGAACGCGGCGCTGATCCATGCGACGGCAGGTGACGGCGGCGCTGTGGCGGCTGGTGCTCGCGGCCGGGCTGGTGTGCGGCATCGGGCTGCTGCCCTGGCTGACCCGGACCGACCCGGCGCTGACCGTGCTCAAGGCCCGGTCCGCCGAGCGCGACCCCACCCCCGAGGTGCTGGACGCCGTCCGGGCCCAACTCGGCCTCGGCGACGGGCCGCTGCACCTGCTCGGCGGCTGGCTGGGCGGGCTCGTGCGCGGGGACGCCGGGCGGTCCTGGATCTCGGGTTCGGAGGTACTGCCCGGTGTGCTCCAGGCGCTCGGCGCCTCGCTGCTGCTGATGGCCGTGGCGCTGGGCGTCGCCGTCCTCACCGCCGGGGCGGTCTGCGCCCGTACGCTGCGCCGCGGCGCGCGGCGCCGGCTCGGCGGCCGGCGGCCCCGAGGCACGGGCTCCGCGCTGCTCGCCGCCCTCCCCGAGTTCCTGCTCGCCGCCGTCCTCGCCACCGTGGTCGGCGTGCAGCTCGGCTGGCTGCCCGCGCTCGGCTGGTACGGGCCGCGGTACACGCTGCTGCCCGCGCTCGCCCTCGGCCTGCCCGCCGGGGCGGTGCTCGGACGGCTCCTCGACGACCTGCTGCCCGGCGCCTTCGCCGAACCGTGGGCGCTGGCCGCCGCCGCCCGCGGCCTGACCGGACGGCGCGTCGCCCGGCAGGCGGTCCGCCGCTGTGTGCCGGCGCTGCTGCCCAACTTCGGGCTGTTCGTCGTCGGGCTGACCGGCGGCGCCGTCGCCGTCGAGCAGATCTTCGACATCCCCGGCCTCGGCCGCAGCACCCTCCAGGCCGCCCTCGCCCAGGACCTGCCCGTCCTCCAGGCCGGCACCCTCGCCCTGGTGCTGCTCGCCGCCCTCGCCACCGGCGCCGCCCGGCTCGCCGCCCGCCTGCTCACCGGGCCCGCCCTGCGCGACGGCGCGCTGTCCACCCTGCACCGGCCCACCCCGCCACCCGCCCGCGGCCCGCTGCTGCCGCTCGGCCTCGCCGCCGTACTGCTCGCCGTCGTCGCCCTCGGCCTGCCCCGCGACCCGCTCGCCGTCGAGACCGGCGCCCGGCTCGACCCGCCCTCCCCCGCACACCCCTTCGGCACCGACTCGCTCGGCCGCGACCTGCTCGCCCGGGTCGGCCACGGCGCCCTCGACACCCTCGCGCTCGCCCTCACCATCAGCGCCGCGGCCCTCGTCATCGGCGTCCTGCTGGGCCTCGTACCCCGGATCTCCGGGCCGCTGGTCGACACCGTCAACGCCGTACCGCCGGTCCTGCTCGCCCTCCTCGTCACCGCCGTCGCCGGCAGCGGCACCGCCACCCCCGCGCTCGCCGTGACCGCCGTCGCCTGGGCGCCGCTGGCCGCGCACACCGCCGCCCTGCTCCAGCAGGAACGCGCCACCCTGCACGTCCTGGCCACCCGCGGCCTGGGCGCGAGCCGCTGGTACCTGCTGCGCCGCGAACTGCTGCCCGCCGTGCTGCCGCCCGTGCTCCGGCACGCCCTGATCCGGCTGCCCGGCGTCGCCCTCGCCCTCGCCTCGCTCGGCTTCCTCGGCCTCGGCGCCCAGCCGCCGTCCCCCGAGTGGGGCCTGCTGCTCGCCGAGAACCAGCCCTACGCCGAACGCGCCCCCTGGGCCGTCCTCGCCCCCGCCGCCGTCCTCGCCCTGCTCGGCGCGCTGGCGGTGACCGCCGCCGGGGGAGTACGCCTGCCGCGCCGCCCCCGCCGCCGTACACCGGAGACCGCGGCGGCCGTCGCCCGGACCGGTACAGCGGCCAGGGAACTGACGGGGGCCCGGTGACCACCGCGCCGCCCACCGGCCGCACCCGGCGCTCCCCCCTCTCCCCGCTCCTGCGCCTGCTGATCCTCACCCAACTCGCCTTCAACGTCGGCTTCTACGCCGTGCTGCCCTTCCTCGCCGAACACCTCGGACAGGGCATCGGCATGGCCGGCTGGCTGGTCGGGTTCGTGCTGGGGCTGCGCACCTTCAGCCAGCAGGGGCTGTTCGTGGTCGGCGGGGCGCTGGCCGACCGGTACGGCATCCGGCCGGTGGTGCTCGCCGGCTGCGCGCTGCGGATCGCCGGGTTCGGCTGGCTCGGGTACGCCGACGCCACCTGGTCGGTCATCGGCGCGGTGCTGCTCATCGGGTTCGCCGCCGCGCTGTTCTCGCCCGCCGTCGAGTCCGAGGTGGCCCGGCAGGCGGTGCTGTGGGAAGAGGCGGGCGGCGGCGACCGCACCCGGGTGCTCGCGCTGTTCACGGTCGCCGGACAGGCCGGCGCGTTCGTCGGGCCGCTGCTCGGCGCGCTGCTGCTCGGCGTCGACTTCCGCACCGCCTGCCTGGCCGGTGCCGGGATCTTCGTCCTCGTGCTGGCCGGGCACGCCCGGCTGCTGCCGCAGCGCGTGCCCGGCCGGAGCAGGGTCCGGGCCAAGGGCGGCGCGCGGCTGCTGCTGCGCAACCGCCCGTTCCTGGCGCTGTGCTGCGCGTACGGCGCCTATCTCCTCGCCTACAACCAGTTCTATCTGGCGCTGCCCGCCGAGGTGCAGCGGGCGGCCGGTTCGCAGGCGCCGCTGGCCTGGCTGTTCGCCCTGTCCTCGCTGCTGGTGGTGACGGCCCAGCTGCCCGTCACCCGGTGGTCGGGCCGGCGGCTGACCCCGCGCCGGTCCATGACCGCCGGACTGGCGCTGGTCGCGGCCGGGTTCGCGGCGGTGGCCGCCGCCCGCCCGGCCGCCTTGACCGGCGGCGCGGGCCTGCTGCCCGCCGCCGCCTTCGTCGTCCTGCTCACCCTCGGCCAGATGCTGGTCGCCCCGGTCGCCCGCGCCTGGGTCCCCGACCTCGCCGAGGACGGCCGGCTCGGCCTCTACACGGGCGCGCTGTCCTCGGTGTCCGGGCTGATCGTGCTGCTCGGCAGCTCCCTCACCGGCTCGCTGCTGGACAGCGGCCTGCCGGCGGCGGTGCCGTGGCTGGTGCTGGCGGCCGTGCCGCTGGCGGCGGCGGGGCTGCTGCCCCGGCGCCGGGCGGTCAGTAGCGGGTCCGGGCGGGAAGACCGTGCTCCTTGCGCAGATCCGCCTCGGTGATGTGATTCTGGAGCAGGTTGTTCATCATGAACGCGGTGGTGTGGGGATTGCCGCTGTCGATGCCGACGGTCTCGTGCTCCTCGGGCAGACTCGTCGTGCCGACGTTCGCGACGTTGACGCCGTGCTTGTTGTGCAGCGCGTGGATCAGCTCATGGCCGTAGATCATGAAGGCCGGTGACAGCGGGTCCTGGTAACCGCGCGGCGGCTTGGCGTCGGGGTCGGCGCGGCCGCCGGTGCTGTCCAGGTAGCCCCGCTCCAGGTGCATCGTGCTGGTCGACGGCTGCCCCTTGCCGATCGGCCCGCCCTTGCCGTCCTGAGCGTAGGCGCGGTCGTCGTCCGGCCCCACCTGCGCGTCCTCGTGCAGGTCGGGGATGCCGAACTCGGCGGTCCGCATCTTCTCCAGCCGGGCGTCGTCGATGGCCTTTACCGTCACCTGCGGCTTGTTCCCGGAGTCCGCGACCAGGGCGTCGAGCAGGGTGCGTCCGTGCGGACGGGACATCAGCCGGGCGTTCATCGCGTGCACGGAGGTCTTGAAGTCGTCACCCGCCGGGACGTCGTTCTCCCCCGTCTCCGCCACCGTGACGCCCTGGTTCCCGCTGAGCTTGGCCCAGGTCTCCCGGGAGGTGTCGCTCACCGGGCCCTCCATGTGTGGGGTGAAGCCGCCTTGGACGACGAACCGGGTGTACCTGCGGTGCTCGGCCTGGATCTCGTCCATGACGTCCGCGACGAGCTTCTTGTCGGCGTCACTCGCCCCGCGGGACGCCGCGAACCAGCGGTACACCTCGTGTTCCAGGGCGTCCAGCGCGCTGCCCCAGGCGTCCGCCACCGCCTGCGACGGCTCGCCCCGCGGATGCGCCGCGGCGATCTCCTGGAGGCGGCCGCGCCAGCCCGCGATCTCCTTCGGGCCGCTCGGCGCCCGGCCCTTCCCGGTCAGCCCGCCGACCAGCTTCATCATCCGCTGGACCGGGGCGGCCGCGTCGGCCGTCCGGCCCTGCCGCAGCGCCAGGTTCACCGCCATGTTGCCCGCGGTACGCTGCAACGGCAGCACCGTCGTGGCGGTCCGGCCCCGCGGGCGGGGGAGCGGCACCCCCTGCCGGGCGTCCCGGTCGGACGCCCCGGGCTGCTGCTGATGGTCGTGCATGCTTCGTGTTTCCCTAGCTGTCGGTCAATGGTCACCTCAGCGTTACCTGTACGGCGGCCGAAGCGGAATGACCGGAAGGGCAGGGCACGGTGCACCTCTCCTCGGCCGCCCGGCGCCGGGAGCCGCGCCACAGCCCGCGCACGTCCCGGCCGAACGACCACGTCAGCAGGGTCAGCGCCAGCAGCACCAGCCCCAGGTCCGCGGCGTGCGGCAGCAGCTCCGCGCCCGCCGCCAGCAGCAGGACGCCCTGGAGCGCGGCCACCGTCTTGCGGGCCCGGCTCGGCGGCAGCGGCGCGGACAGCCACGGCCAGTGGCGGGCGGCGGCGACGAAGACGTAGCGCATCGCGCCGATCAGCAGTACCCACGGGCCCAGCCGGACGGACACGTACACGCTGAGCACCAGGATCAGGAACGCGTCCACCTCCATGTCGAAGCGGGCGCCCAGCTCGGTCGCGGTGCCGGTGCGGCGGGCGACGTGGCCGTCCACGCCGTCCAGGAGCAGGGCCACGGCGGTGAGGCCGACCAGCAGGGAGCCGGACGGCGCGGCCCGGAAGGAGTCCGCGACCAGCGCGGTGACGGCGCCCACCAGGACGGTCCGGCCGAGGGTGACCCGGTTGGCGGGGCCGAACACCGGTGGGCGGGCGCGGCGCAGCGCCCGGGAGAGCACCGCCCAGGTGGCGAACGCGAAGGCCAGCCCGGTCAGCCAGCCCACCGCCCCCATGCCGTGCGCCGCGCCCAGCAGCGCCAGCAGCAGCACCTGCGCGCCCGCCCCGACGGCGGTCTCCTGCCGCACCGGCCGGGCGTCGTACGCGGGCCGGGCGTCGCCCGCGGGGCGCGGGCCGTATACGGGACGGGCGTCGTACGTGTCGTTCAGGGCCACCGAACATCCTCCGGCCGTGTGACAGAGTCGATCAGCGCCGCCACCCAGTCAGCGGCCTGTGCCTTCTCGGTACGTGGGCCGTTCGCCGACCGTTCAGGAGGACCCCGATGACCCGCACCGCCGCCGCCTTCTGGCTCGACGCACCGGGCCGCGGCGCCATCCGCCCGGTGGAACTGCCCGCGCCCGGCCCCGACGACGTGCTGGTGCGCACGCTCTTCAGCGGGGTCAGCCGGGGCACCGAGACCCTGGTGTTCCGCGGCGAGGTGCCCCCGAGCCAGCACACGGCGATGCGGGCACCGTTCCAGGAAGGGGAGTTCCCGGGCCCGGTGAAGTACGGCTATCTCAGCGTCGGGACGGTGGAAGAGGGCCCCGCCGCGCTGGTCGGCCGTACCGTCTTCTGCCTCTACCCGCACCAGACCCGCTACGTGGTCCCGGCCGCCGCCGTGACCGAGGTGCCGTCGTCCGTGCCGGCCGGGCGGGCGGTGCTCGCCGGCACCGTGGAGACCGCCGTCAACGCGCTGTGGGACGCGGCCCCGCTGATCGGCGACCGGGTCACCGTGGTCGGCGGCGGCATGGTCGGCTGCTCGGTGGCCGCGCTGCTGGCCCGGTTCCCGGGCGTGGACGTCCAGTTGGTCGACGCCGACCCGGGCCGGGCTACGGTCGCCGCCGCGCTCGGTGCCGGTTTCGCCCTCCCCGGGGACGCCCGCGGCGACCGCGACCTGGTGGTGCACGCCAGCGCCACCGAAGCGGGCCTGGCCCGCGCACTGGAACTGCTGCGCCCCGAGGGCACCGTCATCGAACTGAGCTGGTACGGCGACCGGAGCGTCGCCCTGCCGCTCGGCGAGGTCTTCCACTCCCGCCGGCTGACCGTGCGCGGCAGCCAGGTCGGCACCGTCTCCCCGGCCCGGTCCGGCAGCCGTACCTACGCCGACCGGCTCGCGCTCGCCCTGGACCTGCTCGCCGACCCGGCCCTGGACGCCCTCGTCACCGGCGAGTGCGCCTTCCCGGAACTGCCCCACGTGCTGCCGCGTCTCGCCGACGGCGAACTGCCCGCGCTGTGCCACCGGGTGCGGTACGACCGCTGAACGGGAGCGGCGGACGGGCCGTACTACCGGACGCACCACACCCGCACCACACCTGGAGGGTCGCCCGTTGTTCAGCATCACCGTCCGCGATCACATCATGGTCGCCCACAGCTTCCGGGGCGAGGTCTTCGGCCCCGCGCAGCGTCTGCACGGAGCGACGTTCCTGGTGGACGCCACCTTCCGGCGCGAACAGCTGGACCAGGACAACATCGTCGTCGACATCGGCCTGGCCACCCGGGAGCTGGGCGCGGTGGTCGCCGAGCTGAACTACCGCAACCTCGACCACGAACCCGACTTCGCCGGGGTCAACACCTCGACGGAGTTCCTGGCCAAGGTCGTCGCCGACCGGCTCGCCGACCGCGTCCACCAGGGCGCGCTCGGGGCCGGCGCGCGGGGCCTGGCCGGCCTCACCGTCACGCTGCACGAGTCGCATGTGGCGTGGGCGAGTTACGAGCGCGCGCTGTGACCGGCACGACCGCCGCCGGGGACACCCGGCTCGCGCACGTGCCCGCGCAGGCGTCCGGTCCGAGAAGCGGGGAGACCGTCCCCATGTCGCTGCGTTCCGTGCACTTCGTGCTGCCCGGCGGCGTCGCCGACCCGGCCGCGCCCAGCGGCGGCAACGCCTACGACCGGCGGGTCGGCCTGGACCTGCCCGGCTTCGGCTGGCGGGTGCGGCCGATCGCCGTGGCCGGCGACTGGCCCCGGCCCGGCCCGGCCGCCCGCGCCGAACTCGCCCGCGCGCTCGGCCGGTTGCCGGACGGCGCCGTGGTGCTGCTGGACGGGCTGGTCGCCTGCGGCGTCCCGGAGATCGTCGTCCCCGCGGCCGGCCGGCTGCGGATGACCGTCCTCGTACACCTCCCGCTCGGCGACGAGACCGGCCGGGACCCGGCCGTCGCCGCGGACCTCGACGCCCGGGAGGGCGCCGTCCTGCGGGCGGTGTCCGCCACCGTCGCCACCAGCGACTGGGCGGTCCGCCGTCTGGTCGCCCACCACGGCCTCGCCGCCGACCGGGTCCACCTCGCCGCCCCCGGCGCCGACATCGCGCCCCTCGCGCCCGGCACCGACGGCGTCTCCCGGCTGCTGTGCGTCGCCAACGTCACCCCGCGCAAGGGCCAGCACCGGCTGGTGGAGGTCCTCGCCGAGGCGGCCGACCTGCCCTGGACCTGCGTCTGCGTCGGCGCGCTCGGCCAGGACCCCGCCTACGTCGGCCGGCTGCGGACGCGGATCGGCGCGCACGGGCTCGGCGACCGGCTGGAGCTGGCCGGCCCGAAGACCGGCGCCGGCCTGGACGCCGCCTACGCCGCCGCCGACCTCATGGTGCTCACCTCCCACGCGGAGACCTACGGCATGGCGGTGACGGAGGCGCTCGCGCGCGGTGTCCCGGTGCTGGCCACGGACGTCGGCGGACTGCCGGAAGCGGTCGGCCGCGCGCCCGACGGCTCGGTGCCCGGCATCCTCGTGCCGCCCGACGACCCGGCGGCCCTGGCCACCGCGCTGCGCGGCTGGTTCGGCGAGCCCGACCTACGCCGCCGGCTCAGGTCCGCGGCTCGGGCCCGCCGTACGTCCCTGACCGGCTGGGCGTCGACCGCCCAGGCCCTGGCGACGGTACTGGGCCGGCTGCCGGACGGACCCGGGAGGACGGCGTGAGGCGGCCCGCCCGGACCGGCACCCCGACGCCGGTCGACGAGGTGCCCGCACCGGACCCGGAGGAGGTCCGCTACGCCCCCGAGTGGCTGCGGCTGCGCGAGGGCGCCGACGCCGCCGCCCGCTCCCGCGACCTGCTCGAACCGCTGCGCGCGCTGCTCCCGGCCGGACCGCTCGCCGTCCACGACGTGGGCTGCGGCACCGGCTCGATGGGCCGCTGGCTCGCCCCGCTGCTGCCCGGACCCCAGCACTGGACCCTGCACGACCGCGACCCCTACCTGCTGCACTTCGCCGCCGCCGACGCCCCGCGCACCGCCGCCGACGGCAGCCCGGTGACGGTCCGGACGCGCCGCGCCGACGTCGGCCGCCTCACCCCGGACGCGCTGCGCGGCGCGGCACTGGTCACCGCCTCCGCGCTGCTCGACGTGCTCACCGCCGACGAGGTCACCGCCCTCGCCGCCGCCTGCGCCGGAGCCGGCTGCGCGGCGCTGCTGACGCTCTCCGTCGCCGGACGCGTCGAACTGACCCCCGGCCACCCCTTGGACGCCGAGCTCGCCGCGGCCTTCGACGACCATCAACGGCGTACCGGACTGCTCGGCCCGGACGCCGTGCCGGTGGCGGCGGACGCCTTCACCGCGCACGGCGCGACGGTCCGGGTACGGCCGAGCCCCTGGCGGCTGGGCCGCGCCGAGGCCGCGCTCACCGACCGGTGGCTGCGCGGCTGGGTCGGCGCGGCCGTCGCACAGCGGCCCGCGCTGCGCGAGCCCGCCGGACCGTACCTGACCGAGCGCCTCGCGGCCTGCCACGCCGGGGAGTTGGAGGTGGTCGTGCACCACGACGACCTGCTGGCACTGGGCGGGTCGGCGGGAGGTGACACGTGAGCGCGGTCCGCCGGCACGTCGGCTCGCTGGCCGGCGCCGCGGTCCTCGCGGTGCTGCTGTGGCGGACCGGCGGCGGACCGTTTCTGGCCGGGTTGCGCCGGATCGACGCACCGGCGTTGCTCGCGGCGCTCGCCCTCGGGCTGGTCACCACCGTGTGCAGCGCGTGGCGCTGGACGCTGGTCGCCCGCGCGCTGCGGATCACCCTGCCGCTCGGCCCCGCCGTCGCCGCCTACTACCGGGCCCTCTTCCTGAACGCCGCGCTGCCCGGCGGCGTGGCCGGCGACGTGCACCGGGCGGTACGGCACGGGCGCGGCGCCGGCGACCTGGGCCGGGGCGTGAAGGCGGTGGTCCTCGAACGCGCCGCCGGACAGGCCGCGCTGGCCGCCGTCGGCGCGGTGGTGCTGGTGACGCTGGACTCGCCGGTACGGGCCGGGGCCCGGCACCTGGCACCGCTGCTCGCCCTGGCCGCGCTGGGCACCCTCGCGGTCCTCGCCGCGCTGCGGATGAACCGGACGCCGGCCCGCGGCCGCGCCGTCCTGCGCGACTGGCCCGGCATCGCGGTGTCGTCGGCGGTCGTGCTGGCCGGCCACCTGGCGCTGTTCGTCCTCGCGGCCCGGGTCGCCGGCAGCGGCGCGTCCGTCGCCGTGCTGCTGCCGCTGGCCGTCCTCGCGCTGCTGGCGATGAGCCTGCCGCTCAACGTCGGCGGCTGGGGCCCCCGGGAGGGCGTCACCGCCTGGTCGTTCGGCGCGGCCGGCCTGGGCGCGGACCAGGGCCTCGCCGTCGCCGTGGTCTACGGAGCCCTGAGCCTGGCGGCGAGTCTGCCGGGCGCGGCCGTCCTGGCGGTCCGGGGGCGGCTGACTTCGCGGGTGCGGTCGGGTGCGGAGTCCCGGGCGGGGTCCGTGCGGCGTGCCGTCGTGGGCGGGGTGTCTGGTGCGGTTTGTCGGGTGTGGCCGGGTGCGGAGTCCGGGGCGGTGTCTGTGGGGCGTGCCGTCGTGGGCGGGGTGTCTGGTGCGGTTTGTCGGGTGTGGCCGGGTGCGGAGTCCGGGGCGGTGTCTGTGGGGCGTGCCGTCGTGGGCGGGGTGTCTGGTGCGGTTTGTCGGGTGTGGCCGGGTGCGGAGTCCCGGGCGGGGTCCGTGGGGCGTGCCGTCGTGGGCGGGGTGTCTGGTGCGGTTTCTCGGGTGTGGCCGGGCGCTGAGTCCGGGGCGGTGTCCGTGGGGCGTGCCGTGGTCGGCGGGGTGTCGGGTGCGATGGCGAGTTCGCGGAGCGCGATGGCCCTCACTGTCCACGGGCAGTCGGATTCCCGGCCCCAGCCCGCCCGGAGGCCGCTGCCCCCGCACCCGCCCGGCGCCGAGCCGGCGACCGTGCCCCGGCCGGTCCGCAGGCGGTCGGCGGTCTCCTTCCCGCCGCGCCCGCGTCAGGCGTCGCTCGCCTCCCCGACCGGCCCGGGACCCCCGCCCGGCCGACTGCCGTCCCCCGCCCCCGAAGCAGGGGCGCCCTCCGCCCCCGTAAGCAGCGCGAAGTACGCCCCGAAGGACTCCGTGAGGCCCGCCAGCAGCGCCTTGCCCTTCGCCGCCGAACCCAGCGAAGGGCGGCCGATGACACCGGAGTCCGTGTAGGCGGCCATACCGAGGGAGAGCAGATGACGCCGGTCGTCCGCGACGAAGTCGGCGGTCTGGTAACCGGGCCGGACCTGTTCCGGATGGGCGTGCAGCAGCACCGACGTCTCGATCTCCCCGGCGTGCATGTCGGTGAGCAGCGAGGTGGCCACGCCCGCCCGCACCCGCGCCGCCTCCCAGTCCTCCGGGGCCGGGAACAGCGCCATCCGCTCACCGCGCGCCGCGGCCTCCTGGACGACGTTGCCCAGCACGTAGTTCCCGCCGTGCCCGTTGACCACCACCAGGGCGTCCACGCCCGACCGGCGCAGCGACGCCGCTATGTCCCGCACCACCGCGTGCAGGGTCGGCGCGGAGATGCTGACGGTCCCGGGCCACGCCGCGTGCTCGTGCGAGCAGGAGATCGTCACCGGCGGCAGCGGGTGCACCGGGTACGCGGCGGCCAGTTCCCCGGCGACGGCACAGGCCACCAGCGTGTCCGTGGCCAGCGGCAGATACCGCCCGTGCTGCTCGTAGCTGCCCACCGGCAGCACCGCCACCTGCCGCGCGCGGCCGGCCCCCCGGGCCCGTACGTCCTGCGTGGTGTCCGCCGGCATCCCTGAACCACCCATCACCGCAAGGCCCTTCGTCTCAGCTCGTGAAACTGTTGAGGAACCCGGGAATGATGACAGAACCGCATGGCGTACCAGGTGAGGAAACCGCACGGCGCACGGACGTGGAACGCGTGACGTCCGTCCCGCTGCCCACGGTGTACGGCGACTTCCGTGCCGTCGGCTACCTCGACCACGAGCGCGGCGACGAGCAGGTGGCCCTGGTCCACGGCGACCCCGGCGCCGAGGGCGTCCTGACCCGGCTGCACTCGGAGTGCCTGACCGGCGACGCCTTCGGCTCCCGGCACTGCGAGTGCGGTGACCAGCTCGCCGCCGCACTGCGCGCGGTGACCGCCGAGGGCGCCGGTGTCGTCGTCTACCTGCGCGGACACGAGGGCCGGGGCATCGGCCTGCTCGCCAAGCTGCGCGCGATGGCGCTCCAGGCGGAGGGCCTGGACACGGTGGAGGCCAACCTCGCGCTCGGCCTCCCGGTGGACGCCCGGGACTACGGGGCCGCCGCCCGCATCCTCGCCGACCTGGGCGTCCGCTCGGTCCGCCTGATGTCCAACAACCCGCGCAAACGGGAGGCGTTGACCCGGCACGGCATCCGGGTCGCCGAACAGGTGCCGCTGCTGATACCCCCGTGCGAGAGCAACATCGGCTATCTGCGGACCAAGCGGGAGCGGCTGGACCACCACCTGCCGCACCTGGACGCGGCGGCCGCGGTGCCGGTCAGTCCGTGACCGCTTCGTACACCAGCCGTTTCAGGTCCCGGAAGACCGTCTGCGAGGTCTTCGGCCGCACCTGGGTCAGGAACTGCACCGTCAGCCCGGCACCCGGGTCGACCCAGAACGTCGTCGTCGCCGCCCCGGTCCAGCCGTATGTGCCGAGCCCCGAGGGCTCCTCGGCGCGGTCCGGGTCGGTCACCACCGAGACCCCGAGGCCGAAGCCGACGCCGTCGTTGCCAGGGAAGTCGTGCGCCGGGCTGCCGAAGGAGCGCAGGTCGGTGCCGGCCGGCAGGTGGTCGCGGGTCATCAGGTCCACCGTGTCGGGCCGGAGCAGCCGGACGCCGTCGAGTTCGCCGCGGCGCCGCAGCAGTTCCATGAAACGGTGCTGGTCGTACGCGGAGGCCACCATGCCGCCGCTGCCGGACAGGAACCGCGGCCGGCCGCGCAGCGGCAGCCCGGGGACCGGTTCGATGCCGCCGGCGTCCGTCTCGCCGTACAACTCGGCCAGGCGGGGCGCCTGTTCGTCGCCGACCTCGAAGCCCGCGTCGGTCATGCCGAGCGGGCCGAAGATCCGTTCGGCGCAGTACGTGTCGAGCGGCCGGCCGGCCACCACCTCGATCAGCCGGCCCAGCACGTTGCTGGCGACGGAGTAGTTCCACTGGGTGCCCGGTTCGAACTGCAACGGCAGGCTCGCGTACAGGTCGACCGTCTCGGCCAGGTCGGCGCCGGGCCGCACCGACGACTCCAGGCCGGCCGCCCGGTACAGGGCGTCCACCGGGTGGGCGTGGTAGAAGGCGAAGGTCAGCCCCGCGGTGTGGGTCATCAGGTGCCGGACGCGGATCGGCCCGGCGGCCGGGCGGGTGGTGACGTCGGGCGCCTCGCCGCCGGTGTACACGCGCGGCGCGGCGAAGGCCGGGAGGTAGCGGGCCACCGGGTCGTCCAGGTCCAGCCGGCCCTCCTCCACCAGCATCAGCGCGGCCACCGAGGTGACCGGTTTGGTCATCGAGTAGAACCGGAAGAGGGTGTCGGCCGCCACGGGCAGCCCCGCCGCGACGTCCCGCCGGCCGTGCGCGGTGAGGTGGGCGACGCGGCCGTCGCGGGCGACGGCCACCAGGAAGCCGGGGAGGCGGCCCGCGTCCACCTCCTGGGCGAAGTGCCGGTCCAGCCGGTCCAGCGCCTTCGCGTCCAGCCCGGCGTCACCCGGTTCGATCTCCTGCCGCAGCCGTGTCATCGCCTCGTTCTCCTCCCTGACTCGCCGTGCGCCGAGGTGCGTCCGTCCGGTCTACCCGGCCGGGGCGACGCGGAACACACCGACGCGCCCGGCTGTTCACCCCGGCATGACCGATGACGAGGACGCCACGCGCGACGCGCTGCTGAAGCTGTTCGCCGAGGGACACAGCGGAGTACTGGTCACCCTCAAACGGGACGGACGGCCGCAGCTGTCGAACGTCAACCACGCCTACGACCCCGCCGACCGCACGATCCGCGTGTCGGTCACCGACGACCGGGCCAAGGTGCGCAACCTGCGCCGCGACCCGCGCGCCTCCTACCACGTGACCACCGGCGACCGCTGGGCCTACGCGGTCGCCGAGGGCACCGCCGACCTCTCCCCGGTCGCCGCCGACCCGCACGACGACACGGTCGAGGAACTCGTCCGCCTCTACCGCGACGTGCTGGGCGAACACCCCGACTGGGACGACTACCGCGCCGCGATGATCCGCGACCGGCGGCTGGTGGTACGGCTCCGGGTGGACCGGGTCTACGGCCTGCCGCCCCGGCAGTGAACGGCGACGGGCGGCAGACCGACCGGTGGCGGTACCGCCCCCTCAGCAATGACCGGTGAGCCGCCCGGTCGTCGGCACCGCCCCGGTAACGCCGGTGGGGCCCCC
>NZ_JBQOUX010000042.1:0-61616 GCF_052216785.1 Streptomyces sp. JW3
CGGCGGACCTGTCCGCCGCCCGGCCCCCGCACCGTGGGGATCAGCAGCCCAGCCACCAGCACTCGCTGTACCGGTCCCAACCCCAGGTGCCCTCGTCCAGGGTGAGCTCCCGGAAGTCCCCGACCTCGACCAGGGCGGGAGGCTCGTACACCATGTCCTCACTCATGTCATTCACCTCCTCTCCGAATCCCGCGTGCTGCCCATGACTCGAGAGCCTTTCTGGGCAGGTACACGCAAATGTACGAACGCGCGCGTCCCGGGCGCCTGAGCGAACGGTCCCGGTCAAGTCCTGTTTCTGTCCTGGGACATGGACAGCCGGTGCGGCCGGCCGCAAGGATGGCCGGCGTCGCTGTGGACATCGGCCGGGCGGTCCCCGCGGGACGTCCCGCGGGGACCGTCACCGGGTGGCGGTCAGGGACCCCATGAGCAGGACCGCGCGCCGCCGGGTGACCGCCCGGCTCAGCGTCGCCATGACCCGGTTGGCCCGGCCGGAGACGACGCTCGGCGGCGGGGTGCGCCGGTCCAGGGCGCGCAGCGCGGTGGCCACCACCTCCTGCGGCGACTGGCGGCGGGCGCCGCCGCCCGCGGCGTCCGTGCCGACCACCTCGAAGAACTCGGTGCTGGTCGCACCCGGGGACAGCGCCAGCACACGCAGCCCGGTGCCGAGGGACTCCTGCCACAGCGCCTCGGTGAAGCTCAGCACGAACGCCTTGGCCGCCGCGTAGACGGCCATGTTGGGCGCGGGCAGATACGCCGCCATGCTCGCGACATTGATCAGCACCCCGTCACCGGCGGCCCGCAGCGGCTCGACGAACGCGCGGCTGATGTCGACCACGGCCGCCACGTCGACGGCGATCTCCCGCTGGAGACGCCCCGGGTCCTCGGTGTGGAACGGGCCGAAGGTGGCGAACCCCGCGTTGTTCACCACGCCCGTCACGGTCAGACCGCGCCGTGCCAGCTCCTCGGCCAGCGCCTGCCCCGGGAACGGCAGGCCGAGGTCGAGGGGGACGACGACGGCCCGCACCCCGTGCGCCGCCTCCAGTTCGGCGGCCAGTTCCGCCAGCCGTTCCCGGCGCCGGGCGACCAGGACGACATCGGAACCGCGCGCGGCGAGCTGCCGGGCGAACTCGGCTCCGATGCCGGCGCTGGCGCCGGTGATGAGGGTGGTCCGGTCGCGGTAATCCACGGCGTTCATGGCTGCTCCTCGCAGATGCGTACGGCCGCTGCTGCTCTGACTCTGGCACCCTAAGCCCAAACTGTCACTGAGTGCCAATACGGTACTGAGTGCAGAGGGCGGTAGGCTCAGGAGCATGAACGATCGCCAAAGCGGTCCCGGCGGGCTGCGGCAGCGCACCCGGCGGGCGGTGCGGGCCGAGATCGCCGCCACGGCGATGCGGCTCTTCCTGGAACACGGCTACGAAGCCACCACCATGGAGCAGATCGCCGGCGAGATCGGCATCTCCCGGCGTTCGCTGTTCCGGTACTTCGCCACGAAAGAGGACATCGTGCTCGGCGACCACGCCGAGAGCGGGCAGGTGCTGCGAGAGGCGCTCGAGGCCCGCCCGGCCCGGGAGACCCCCTGGGAGGCGCTCGGGGCGGCGCTCAAGGTGCTCGCCGCCTCCCTGCCGTACACCCCGGAGGGCCTGCTGCGGATCACGAGGATGCTGCACGCGTCGCCCGCCCTGCGGGCGCGGCAACTGGAGAAGCGGCAGCAGTGGACCGAACTGCTCGTGCCGGACATCGCCGCCCGGCTCGGCGACGCGGCCGACCCGATGACCCAGGTACGGGCCCGCGCGCTGGTCGCCTGCGCCCTGACCTGCTCCGACATCGCGACGGAGACCTGGGTCCGCAGCGACGGCACGGCCGACATCGAGCAGGTCTTCGACGAGGCGGTCGCCGCGGTGCGCCGGTAACCGGAATGATCCCTTCGGGGACCGGTGTTGTCGGGGAGTATGACCTCTCTGCATCGACTCGGCACCAGCGACCTGCACGTCTTCCCGCTCGCCCTGGGCGGCAACGTCTTCGGCTGGACGGCGGACGAGGACCAGTCCTTCGCGGTCCTGGACGCCTACACGGCCGCGGGCGGCAACTTCGTCGACACCGCCGACACCTACTCGGCGTGGGGCGAGGGCAACCGGGGCGGCGAGTCCGAGACCGTCATCGGCAAGTGGCTCGCGCGCCGCGGCAACCGCGCCGACGTCGTCCTCGCCACCAAGGTGGGCCGGCACCCCCAGTACATGGGGCTGCGCGCCGGCACCGTCAAGGCCGCGGCCGACGCCTCCCTGCGCCGCCTGGGCACCGACTTCATCGACCTGTACTACACCCACTTCGACGACCCGGAGGTGCCCGTCGAGGAGATCATCGGCGCGCTCGACGAACTGGTGCGGGCGGGCAAGGTCCGGCACATCGCCGCCTCCAACATCTGTGCCGAGCGGCTCCAGGAGTCCCTCGACTTCTCCGAACGCGAGGGCCTGGCCCGGTATGTGGCGCTCCAGCCGCACTACAACCTCGTCTCGCGCGACACCTACGAGGGCGGACTCCAGGACGTCGCCGAGCGGGCCGGCCTGGCCGCCGTTCCGTACTACGCGCTGGCGGCCGGCTTCCTGACCGGCAAGTACCGTCCCGGCGCCGCCGTGGACAGCGCGCGGGCCGCGGGCGCCGGCAAGCATCTGGAGACCGCGCGCGGACAGCGGGTCCTCGCCGCGCTCGACGAGGTCGCCCGGGCGCACGACGCCCCGGTCGCGACCGTCGCCCTGGCCTGGCTCGCCGCCCGGCCCACCGTGACCGCCCCGATCGCCTCGGCCCGCGCGGTGGCACAGCTGCCGGCCCTGCTCGGCGTGGCGGACCTGCGGCTGACCGACACGGAACTGACGGCGCTGACCCGGGCCTCGGCGTAACGGCAGAGCGGGCGGGCGGGGCGTACCGGCGTCAGGCCGGACGGTCCGGGGCGCCGGGATGTTCCGGTGCGCCGGGACGCGGCCAGGGCAGCCCGTGCAGCCGCTCGATGCCCGAGTTGAAGCGCTGGAGCAGGTCCGCGAAGGCGGCGATGTCCCGCTCCGGCCAGTCGTCCATGATCCGGTCCAGGCTGGCGACCAGGCCGGTGCGCTCCTCGTCCAGCCGCCGCTCGCCCTCCTCGGTGATGCGGAACTTGCGGGCCACGCCGCCGTCGGGATCGGGGATGCGCTCCACCAGGCCGGCCCGCATCGCGGCCGCCGTCTGCCGGTTGAGGGTGGAGGCGTCCAGCCCGAACGCGTCGCCGAGCTGCGCGATCGACATCGGTCCCTGCATCCGGATCCGGCTGAGCAGGATGTAAGCGCTGCGGTCCATCCGGTCGGCGCGCTGACCTTTGCTTTTGTGCAGATGCATATAACGGCTCAGCAGCATCTGCTCGAACTCCACTCGCGCCGTAGCCCGGTCCGCCCTGTTCACAAGCCTCTGCTCCGCCCTCTGCTCCGCACTGGACTCCCTCGGCCCCACTCGGCTCCATCATATGCAATCGACACATGATGTGGTAGATACATAGTCTATGTATGATGCATACGGCGTCTCGGTGGAGACGCCGTCACTCATCGAGGTTTCGCTAAGGAGCACCCATGGACGGCCCCCAGCCGACCGCCGCCCGCCCGGGCGGCGTCGTCGCCACCCTCGCCCTGGCCGGCACCGTCGCCGCGGTCATGCAGACGCTGGTGACCCCCCTGATCGCGGAGATGCCGCAGATCCTGCACACCAGCTCCTCGAACGCGGCCTGGGTGGTCACCGTCACCCTGCTCGTCGCGGGTGTCTGCGTGCCCGTCTCCGGCCGGCTCGGCGACCTGATCGGCAAGCGGCGGATGCTGCTGGTCTGCGCGGTGCCGCTGGTCGTCGGATCGGTGGTGTGCGCCCTGTCCTCGTCCGTCGTACCGATGATCGTCGGCCGCGGCCTGCAGGGCATGGGCATGGGCATGGTGCCGCTCGGCATCGCGCTGCTGCGCGACGTGGTCCCCAAGGAGAAGCTGTCCGGCTCCATCGCCCTGGTCAGCGCCTCCATGGGCATCGGCGGCGCCATCGGCCTGCCGCTGGCCGCCGCCGTCGCCCAGTACGCCAACTGGCGGGTGCTGTTCTGGGGTTCGGCCGGCCTCGCCCTGCTGATCGGCGTCCTGATCTTCGTCGTCGTCCCGGACGTCCCGGCCGGCGCCAAGGGGCAGCGCTTCGACGCGCCGGGCGCGGTCGGCCTCGCCATCGGCCTGGTCTCCCTGCTGCTGGCGATCTCCAAGGGCGGCGACTGGGGCTGGACCTCGGGCACCACCCTCGGCCTGTTCGCCCTCGCCGTCGTCGCGCTCGCCGTGTGGGGCTTCTACGAGCTGCGCACCCGCGAGCCGCTGGTCGACCTGCGCACCACCGCCCGTCCCCGGGTGCTGCTCACCAACGCGTCCTCGATCCTCATCGGCGTCGGCATGTACGCCTTCATGCTGATCGCGCCGCAGCTGCTCCAGTTCCCCGAGGCCACGGGCTACGGCCTGGGCCAGTCGATGCTGGCGGCGGGCCTGTACCTGGCGCCCGGCGGCGTGATGATGATGATCGTCTCCCCGCTCGGCGGCAAGCTCATCAACTCCCGCGGCCCCAAGTTCGCCCTGGTGCTCGGCGCGCTGGTGATAGCCGTCGGGTACGGCCTCGCCCTCCCGCTGATGGGCACCGCCTGGGGCCTGATGGTGGCCGGCATCGTGATCAACAGCGGTGTCGCGCTGGCCTACGGCGCCATGCCCGCCCTGATCATGAGCGCGGTCCCGCTCTCCGAGACGGCGGCGGCCAACGGCTTCAACGCCCTGATGCGCTCGCTCGGCACGACCATCGGCTCCGCGGTGATCGGTGTCGTCCTGGCCCAGATGACCGTCAGCATGGGCGGCCACACGCTCGCCTCGCAGGACGGCTTCCGCACGGGTCTGCTGATCGGCTGCGGGGTCGCGCTGGTGTCGGCCGCCGTGGCCTGTCTGATCCCCGCCCTGCGCGCGGACAGCGGTGCGGCCGCCGGCGAGGAGCTCCCGGCCGAGCCGGCGCCCACCCGCGCCTGACCGGCCCCGGGCGCCCGGGACTCGCCGGGCGCCCGACGCCGGCTCCCGGCATCGGGAATCCGTCAACTTTAAGTCAGGTGCTTGATGCGGCTCTCGCGGCCGTGCTTCGCTGCGACCTCGCCCCCCCCACACCGAGGAAGCACCGTGAAGATCACAGTCGACGAAGAGAAGTGCTGCGGCGCGGGCCAGTGCGTGCTGATCGCCCCCGAGGTCTTCGACCAGCGGGACGAGGACGGCATCGTGGTCCTGCTGGCCGACACGCCGCCCACCGAACGGCACGCCGCGGTCCGCGAGGCGGCCGGCGTCTGCCCGGCCGGTGCCATCCACCTGGACGAGACCGCGTGACCGCACCCGGGCACGTGCTGGTGGTCGGCGCCTCGGCGGCCGGCCTCGGCACCGCGGAGGCCCTGCGCCGCAAGGGCTTCGACGGCCGCCTCACTCTGGTCGGAGCCGAGTCCGAACCACCCTACGACCGGCCGCCGCTGTCCAAGCAGGTGCTCTCCGGCGCCTGGCAGCCCGCCCGCGCGGCTGCGCACACCGGAGCAACTGGCCGAGCTGGACGTCGAGTTCCGGCCGGGCGAGACGGCCGTCGCGCTGGACGCCGGCAACCGGAGCGTGCGCACCGCCTCCGGTGCGACGGTGCCGGCCGACGCGGTCGTGGTGGCCACCGGGGCCGCCCCACGCCGGCTGCCGGGCCAGGACGGTCTGCGCGGCGTCCACCTGCTGCGGACCCTCGCCGACGCGATGGCGCTGCGGTCCGCCCTGCGCACGGCGGGCCGCGTCGTGGTGCTGGGCGACGGCGTGCTCGGCGCGGAGACCGCCGCCACCGCCCGGCTCATGGGACGGGACGTCACCCTGGCCGGCCCGCAGCCGGCGCCGCTGACCGCCCAGTTGGGCCCGCTCGTCGCCGGACACCTCGCCGCCCTGCACACCGCCCACGGCGTCCGGCTGCGCACCGGCGTGCTGCCGGCCACCCTGCTGTCCCGCGCCGGCGCGGTCACCGGCGTGCGGTTCGACGACGGCACCCGGGCGGCGGCCGACGTGGTCGTGGTCGCGGTGGGCTGCGCGCCCCGTACCGACTGGCTGGCCGGCAGCGGCCTGACCCTGGACGACGGCGTGGTATGCGACGCGCGCTGCCGCGCCGCCGAAGGCGTCTGGGCGGTGGGCGACGTCGCCCGCTGGCACCACCTCGGCCTGGGCCGGCCGCTCCGCCTGGAGAACCGCACCAACGCCGCCGAGCAGGCCTCGGCCGTCGCCGCGAACATCCTCGGCGCCGAACTGCCCTACCTGCCGGTGCCGTACTTCTGGACCGACCAGTTCGACGTCAGGCTCCAGGTGTACGGCACGCCGTCCGCCGACGCCCCGGCCGAGGTCGTCGAGGGCGACCCCGCGCGGGGCCGCTTCGTGGTCCGCCACGAGGGGCCCCGCGGGCCGGTCGGCGTGCTCGGCTGGAAGATGCCCAAGCAGACCCGGCTGCACCGCGAGAGTCTCGTCGGTCACTTCACGAGGCCGCTGGAGCCGACCGGCCCCTGAGACACCCCGGCACTGCGCGCCGCCTCCCCTCCCCAGGTCCCGGAGATCCCCCACATGACGACCCGCCCCGACGCCACCGCCCCCGCGCCCATCCCCGACTTCCCGGCCCCCCGCTCCGCCGGCTGCCCCTTCGACCCGTCGCCCGGGATGCGCGCGCTCAGCGAGCACGGGCCGCTCACCCGGGTCCGCTCCTGGGGCGGCAGCACCCCCTGGGCGGTGACGGGCCACGCCGAGCAGAAGGCCCTGCTGTCCACCCCCGGCTGAGCGCCGACTTCTCGCACCCCGGCTTCCCCAGCCCCGTCGACCCCCGGCACAGCCACGCGGGCGGCTCGCCCGACCTGAGCTTCGTGGGCATGGACGACCCCGAACACGCCCGGCTGCGCCGCATGGTCAGCGGCGCCTTCACCATCAGACGCGTCGAGGCGCTGCGTCCGTCCGTGCAGCGCATGACCGACACCCTCATCGACCGGATGCTGGCCGGACCCCGGCCCGCCGACCTGGTCCAGGCCCTCGCGCTGCCGCTGCCCTCCCTCGTCATCTCCGAACTCCTCGGCGTGCCCTACGCGGACCACGACTTCTTCCAGACCAACAGCAGGACCCTGGTCTCCACCGTCGCGACCGGCGAACAGCGGCACACCGCCCACACCGCGCTCTCGGAGTACCTCGCGGACCTGCTGGCCCGGAAGACCGCCGAACCCGGCGACGACCTGCTCTCCGGGCTGGCACAGCGGGTCGGGACCGGCGAACTGACCCGCCGCGAGGCGGCCGGCCTGGGCGTCCTGCTGCTGCTCGGCGGTCACGAGACCACCGCCAACATGATCAGCCTCGGCACCCTGCTGCTGCTCCAGCACCCCGACCAGCTCGCCGTCGTCCGCGACACCGACGACCCCCGGGTCGTCGCCGCCGCCGTCGAGGAACTCCTGCGCCACCTCAGCATCGTGCACCTCGGCCGGCGCCGCACCGCGCTGGCGGACATCGAGATCGCCGGCCGCACCATCGCGGCCGGCGAGGGCGTCATCCTGCTCGGCGAACTCGCCAACCGCGACCCGCGCGTCTTCCCGGACCCCGACACCGCCTCGACCTCACCCGCGACGCCCGCCGCCACCAGGCGTTCGGCGGCGGCCCGCACCACTGCGTCGGCCAGCCGCTGGCCCGGCTCGAACTCCAGGTCCTCTACCCCGCCCTGTTCCGCCGCGTCCCCGCCCTGCGCGCGGCGGCACCGGTCGCGGACCTGCCGTTCAAGTACGACGCGGTGATCTACGGACTGCACGCGCTGCCCGTCACCTGGTGACCGCGCTCCGTTCACCGCCCCGGTGAACCGGGCATGCCCTGGGCGAGTCCGCCGCAGCCGAAGGCCGGGAATCCGATCCGCCGATTCCCGGCACCAGGCCCCGCGACCGAGGAGGCCCGCATGATCCGTACCGGCCAGCAGTACAAGGAATCCCTCTCTCCCGACCGGCAGATCTGGATCGACGGCGAACGCGTCAAGGACGTCACCCGGCACCCCCAGTTCGCCCCGATCGTCGGCATCCGCGCCCGGATCCACGACCTCGCGCACGAGGCCGCCACCCAGGACGTCATGTCCTACCCCGACCCGGCGAGCGGCGAACGGCACAGCGTCGCCGACAAACCGCCGCTCACCCAGCGGGACTGGCACGACAAACGCGCCGCCGTCGACACCGTGCTCGACGCGGCGCGCGGCGTCGTCACCCGGGTCGGCGACGAGACGGTCGGCGAGATGTGGTCGCTGCTCGACGGCCGGGAGGTCCTCGACGCGCTGGACCCGCGGTTCTCCGGGAACATCCGGCGCCACCTGGCCCGTTCGGCCACCGCGGACCTGTTCCACGTGTCGGCCGACACCGACCCCAAGGGCGACCGGTCCAAACACCCGCGGGACCAGGACCCCGACCTGCTGCTGAGGGTGGTCCGCGAGACCGACAGCGGCATCGTGGTGCGCGGCGCCAAGTACGAGACCGCGGCGGCCTACGCCAACCAGGCGTTCGTCAAACCGGCCGTCGCCGACTGGGGCGGCACCCAGTTCTCCGAGTACGCCACCGGGTTCATCGTCGACATGAACGCCAAGGGCCTGAAGTTCCTCTGCCGCACCGGGTTCGCCGGCCGCGGCAAGGCCGACGACTACCCGCTGTCCCACCGCGTCGACGAGATCGACACCCTGGTGGTCTTCGACGACGTCGAGATCCCCTGGCAGGACGTGCTGTTCCACCGGCACACCGAGGCCGCCGCCCTGATCCGCGCCACCCTGCACCGCTACTCCGCGCTGCCCTTCACCCACCGCACCCTGCGGCTGGCCGACCTGATGATCGGCGCCGCGCTGTGGAACGTACGGCAGACCGGGCTGGAACGCCGGCCGGCCGTGCAGGAGAAACTGGCCCGGCTGGCCTGCTACCGCGAGGGCGTCAACGCCCATCTGACCGCGGCCATAGCGATGGGCACGACGTCGCCCGGCGGGCTGTTCATGCCCGACCAGTCCCTGCTGCACACCGGCCGGGTGCTGGCCTGCGCCCAGTTGCCGGACATGATGCACCTGGCCCGGGAACTGTGCGGCGGCCAGATCTGCGTCACCCCGGACTCGGCGAGCTTCGCCGACCCCGAGGCCGGCGGCTGGCTGCGGAAGTTCTACTCGATCAACGACGACTGGGTCGCCGAGGACCGCCGCAAACTGCTCGCCTTCGCCCGTGACCTGCTCAACTCCGACTACGCCGGGCACCGGCTCACCTTCCAGCTCTTCGCCCAGGGCCCGCCCTTCGCCCAACTGGACGCCGTCTACCGCGCCTTCGACTGGAGCGGCCCGCTGGACCTGGTCCGCGACGCCGCGGGGCTGTCCGACCGGGTGCGCGGCGCGCAGGCGGGCTGACCGGCCCGGCCGCCCGGCACCGGTGGACCGGGACACCTGTGCCGGGAAACGCGCCCTGTCCAGCCGCTTCCCCCGTCTTCACTCCATCGAGCGACGCCGGGGCAATGGGCGGCCCCCGGCGCGGTGCGCACAGTAGCTTCCCCAGTCATCCAGCCGACGGACGACCAGGGGGAGCCACGTGCCGGACGTCAGCCTTCCGGACCACCGCTACAGCCGCACCGAGGCCACCCGCCTGCTGTGCGCCGGGGTCCACCAGGACCCCGGCTTCCGGCGCCGGGTCGTCGACGAACTCGTCGGGCACCGGGAACGGCCGGTCGCCCTGCCCAACGGTGTCGACGTGCTCCCGGTGCTGGCC
This sequence comes from Streptomyces sp. JW3, assembly GCF_052216785.1. Lineage (NCBI taxonomy): Bacteria > Bacillati > Actinomycetota > Actinomycetes > Kitasatosporales > Streptomycetaceae > Streptomyces > Streptomyces sp. JW3. The sequence continues at coordinate 9,812 of NZ_JBQOUX010000042.1, forward strand.
CACGCCCTGCTGGTCAGCCGGCAGGAGACCCGCACCGCCCTGCTCATGCTCGCCGTCTGGGCCGCGTTCGCGCTGTCCGACGTGATCATGTTCTGGGACAGCCTCTCCGACCGGTGGGGCGACGGCGCCGACGTCGGCTTCGGTGACGTCCTCACCGCCTTCTTCCAGGGCGACGACCGGCTCACCGGAGGACTGCCGCTGCCCTGGTTCCTGTTCTACGCGCTGACCGCGCTCGGACTGTGGCTGGCCCACACGGTCAGCGGCAAGGGCGCCACCGCGCGGGCCGCCGGACGGCCCGACCCGGTCGCCAAGGCCGCCGACGGCGCCGGCTCCCTGCTGACCCTGCTGGCCGCCGGCTTCGCGCTCTTCTACTGGTACTGGTACCTGTCCCGGCTGCTCGACGGCGCGGCCCAGACGCCCTACCCGGCGCTGTTCCCGCTGGCCCTCGCCGTGGTCGCCTGGTCGCACCAGAGCGCGCAGCGCGCCGCCCTGTGCCGCTGGCTGTCCCGGTGGACGTTCGCCGCCGCCCGGCAGCCCGGCCTGCCCGCCGGAACCCTGTTCGAGGGCGTGCGGGACGACATCCGGCGCGAGCAGGAGGCGTTCCTCACGCTGTACGACGACGACAGCCCCTTCGTCGGGCTGGGCGTGCGCGGCACCCCCTGGTCGTTCGCCATGGAACTGCGCGAACGGCCGGCGGCCGACGGCGGTCTGCCGCGCCAGCGGACCGGGCCGCTCACCGCCCGGACCGCCCTCGACCTGATCGAGCCCCAGCTGACCGGGCTGCGCGAGTCCGCCGCCCGCACCGGCAAGGACCGCCTGCGCGACGTGGAGGTCGACCGGGTGGTCTACCTCCCCGGCGGAGTGGGCCGCGCCGAGGAACTGGCGACCGGCGGTGTCTGCGGCCTCCCCGACCCCGGCCCCGATCCCGGCCCCGGGACCGGCGGCTCCGACCGCCGTGGTCTGCGCGTGTACGACCCCGGCCAGGTCGCCGCACACCTCGGTGAGGCCGTCGACGAGGGCGGCGAGGGCCGCCGGGTGTTCCTGCGCATCCGCGTCGGCGCCTGGCGGGAACAGGTGGTCGTCACCGTCCTGGTCCGGGTGCACACCCAGGGTCGGATGCTGGTCCTGGAGGTCGAGCCCTACGTCCTCGGCCCGGTGCGCAAGGACTTCCGGGCGGTGGACGCCTTCGTCGAGCGGCTCCCCGAGGCGTGGCCGCGGGCCGCGCTGCGGGCCCTGCGGCACGCGCCGACGATCGGCGTCGACGCCGCCGTCGGTGCCCTCGGCACCCTGCGCGGCACCCGCTCCGCCCGGTCCGGCGGCGAGCCGCTGCCCGACGTGCCGCGCGTCTCCCTGCGCGCGCTGGCGTCGACGAAGCGGCTGTCGGTGTTCCAGGAGATGGACGCCACCCGCTATGTGAAGACCATTCAGGAACGCATCGTCAACGGGGTCCGCGAAGCCCTCAAGGCACACGGCTACCGCACCGAGGAGTTCGAGCAGCACGTCTACCAGCTCAGCGGCGGCAGCGTCTTCGTCGGGGCCATGTCCGGCGGCGCGATCGCCACCGGCGGCCACGGCAGCGCGACCCACACGGACAACGGCGCCGCGCCCACCGGGCCGGCCAGGAACCAAGGAGAGCCCACCGCATGACGGACCACGGACCGGACACCCCCGACCCCCGCACCGCGAGCGCCTCGGGCAGCGTCAGTATCGGCGCCATGAGCGGCGGCTCCGTCGCCACCGGCGCGCACGGCTCGGCGACCTCGCACAACACCACCGGCGCCGCCCCCGACGCGCGGCACGCGGAACTCCTCGACGCCATCCGGGAACTGCGCGCGGCGCTGCCGGACGCCGCCGACCGCACCGACGAGGACACCTCGCTCGACCGGGAACTGGCCGACGCGGCGGCGGAGATCGCGCACACCGGCGCCGCGGCACCGGCCCGGCTCACCCGGCTGCTCGCCGGTGTCCGCGGCTGGCTGGGCGGGCAGGCCGCCGCCGCGGGCGCGGTCGCCTCGGCCACCGCGGTGGTCCAGGGCATCGCGCAGCTCATCAACTGAAGGGACGGCCACGATGAGGGTGTTCGAGACCGAACGACAGGAGTGGGCCGGCTCGCACCGCGAACGCCTCTTCGACCCCGAGCGCTACCTCGACCTGCCACGGCAGCGGACACTCCGCCGGTACACGGCGCTGGTCCTCACCGTCTGCGGGCTGTCCTTCGGTGTCTGGGCCCTCGGCTGGAAGAACGAGCCCGTGCCGTACGTGCCGCCCGCCCAGGAGACCCCGGCCGCCGCGGGCACGTCCCCCGGCGCCACCGAGGACGGTGCGCCGGGGGAGTCGTCGCTGCCCGCCGGCTTCGCCCCGTACGACGACCCGGAGGGCTTCCGCACCGCCCTGCCGGCCGGCTGGGACCGCGCGAACCGCTCCTCGCAGTACGGCATCGACGTCGTCGACTTCCGCGACCCGTCCGGCCCCCGCCGCCTCCAGGTGTTCCAGCTGGCGGAGGACTCCCCGTACGCCTCCGTGGCGGACGCCCAGCAGGACAGTCTGAAACTGGACGGATACCAGGAGATCCACCTCCAGTACGCGTCCAACCCCACCGGCGGAGAGGCCGCCGAGCACGAGTACACGACGGACGAACTGACCGGCGAACCCGCCACCGGCTCCGGCCACCACGTCATCGACCACCGCTTCGCGGCCGCCGACGGACAGAACTACGCCCTCGTCGCCTACGGTTCCGCAGCGGACGGTCTGGAGGACGAACGCGAACTCCTCGACACGGCTCGGGCCTGGTTCTGCCCACCGGGCACCGAATGCCCGGCCCCCACGGCGTGACGGGCAGGGCATCCGGCGGTCCGGCGTCCTGCTACGGAGTGACCGTGAGGTCGTCGAACTCGGACGTGGTGTAGGAGTCGAGGGCCAGTCCGATCTGGCCGTGGCCGTAGGTGGCATCGGTGACCCGGGCGACCTCGGCGCCGTCGATACGGGCCGTGATCGTGTCGCCCGAGAAGCCGAGGGACAGCCGGTGCCAGGTGTCCGCCCCGGGGCCGGGCAGGCTGCCGCTCGCCAGGATCCGGGTGGTCCGGTCGGGGGCGAGGACCTTCAGGGACCAGCTGCCGTCGGCCGACAGGTCGAGGTAGTAGCCCTGCCAGACGTTGACGCGGCCGGTGCCGACGTTGTTGACCTGGTTCACGACCCGGCCGAGCAGCGACGCCGTGCCGGTGCCGTCGATGAGGGTTCTGGCGGACACGGTGTAGTCGGTCCACCGGCTGTCGCCGGTCAGGGTGAGCGGACTGGCCACCCGGGACCACTTGGTGGGCTCGGTCGTGACGACCTGCCGCAGACACCTTCCGGTGCCCCGGGAACCGGCGGCGGCCGCCGGCGCCGGCGTGCAGCGGGCCGCCTCGAACGCGCCCTCCATGTCGGAGAGGTACCGGGCGGTGTCCGTCGTCCGGTAGGAGTCGAAGGTGTCGCGGTAGGGGAGCGTCATCGTGCGGGCGGCGGGCGCCTTGTCGGCCGCCGTGCCCTTGCCGCCCGGCACGGTGGTGAGCGTGGTGACGGTGCCCGGTGCCAGGGTCACCGAGTGGGCGCCCTTCGCGTCCGGACGGACGTCCGGGCCGCGCACGAACCAGTCGGCGGGGTCGGTGGACTCCAGCGTGGTCGACCAGCGGTGCAGCGCGCCGCGCGGCAGCCGCCCGGTGGGCGTGACGGAGACACTCTGCGCCTCGGTCGCGCCGGTGGTCTCGAACACCGTCGTGTACTGCGGATCAGGCCCCGGCGAGCGCAGGGTGACGTACGTGCCGCCGCCGTCCAGGTAGCCGCTCGCGGAGTCGACGTAGCGCCAGCCGGGCCGGGTGAACTGCGCGGTCTGGGCGATGGTCCACAGCGTCGGGCCCAGCTCGTAGTGCCCGGTCCACGGCTCGTTCGCCTGGAGCAGGCCGCTGTCCTGCATCTGCACGGTCGGGTACCAGGCGTACACGGCGGGCCAGTTGATGAACGCGGTGATGCGGGAGTCCACGTACTCGTGGTTCATCTCGGCGGCCAGCCGGGTGGCGCCGGTGAGGTAGTTGTTCCAGCCCGACTCGCTCGCGAACAGCGGTTTGCCGAGGTCCAGGGCGTCCTGGGAGCTGGAGCAGTGCACGGCGGAGCACGGGTAGTGGATGCCGACCACGTCCGTGGCGGCGTCGAAGGCGGGGTCCTGCGCCATGTCGGTGGCCACGTCCCACCCGGCGTTGTCGGCGGCCACCACCTTGACGTCGCCGTGACCGCTGCGGACCAGGGCCTTCTTGAGGTCGCCGTACCAGGCGGCGTCCCAGCCCTTCTCGTTCCAGCCGCCGAGGTAGTCGATGTCCAGGCCGTGCCGGTCGGCGCAGCCCAGCCACTCGGTCAGGTAGGCAACGTTGTCAGCGGACCAGAAGCCGCCCTCGAACCAGCCCGGGGCGCCCCAGGCGAGGCCGTAGAAGTCGATCCGCGGATTGCGCTTTTGCGCCTCCTTCATCAGCCACCACTCGTAGCCCCGGTCGCAGTCCACCTTGTCCGGGGTGCGCATGTGGCTGGGCTCGGCGCCGTTGCTGGAGTTGGTGTCGGCGCCGATCTCCACCTTCAGGATCTGGAGCGAGGCGCCGTAGCCGGGCTTGAAGAGGTAGTCGAGGATCTGACCGCGCTGCGGCTCGGGGTAGTCGACCAGCAGCCGTGAGGTGCCGCCGCCACCGCTGATGGCACCGATCCCGTCGAAGACCCGGCCGGTGCCGGCGCCGTCCACGGTGATCGGCTGGACGGGGGTGGTGCCGGTGCCGGCGTGCGCGGCGGCCGGTGTCACGGCGGCCAGACAGGCCAGCAGCAGCGCGCAGACGGCGCGTCCGGCGCGGCTGCCGGACCACCACCGTCCTGGGCTGCGGGAGGAAGTTCTGCTCATGCGGCTCTCTCCTTGCTGTTCAGCGGGTGCGGGGTGTCACAGGTCGACATGGGTGCGGCCGGCGGGCACCTGCCGGGCGCGGGGGCGGCCGTCCGTGCCGAAGACCTCGACCCGGACCGGACCGCCGGCGGTGATGTCGAAGGAGGCGCCCGCCCCGCGGAGCAGGAAGTCGCGGACCGCGACCCGGGCGCCCGTGGCCCGGAAGACGGTCCGGCCGTCGCGGACCAGCGTGGTGCGGTGCGGTCCGGCGGAGACGGAGTAGGTGTGACCACGCAGGACAACGTTGTCGACGGTGTTGGTGCCGGGCAGTCCCAGGGAGCCGAACAGCAGCGCCGCGGGGTCGCCGTCCCAGGGGTTGTCGGAGAGCAGCTCGTGCAGGCCCTGCACGGCCATCGCGTTCGACCAGGAGTAGGTGCGCCACGCGGTGTCGACGGCGGACGACATCACCCGCTGGCCGGGTTCCGGGTCGAAGGACTCGGGAAACCAGCCCTCGGCGTCCCAGGCGTCCAGGTACATCGCGGTGCTGCGGGCGGCGAACCGCCCGGCGGCGTCGTCGAACCCGTACCGTTTGACGCCGTCGTACACCGTGAAGTTCATCGGCGGCCACGCCGCGCCCTGCCACTGCTCGGGGGCGGAGTTCTCGCCGTACCGCTCGAAGAACTTGAAGTGCTCGGAGTCCGGGTGCACCGGGCCGCCGGCGCAGTAGGCCGGGTCGTCGCGGGCGACGCTGGGGATGACGTACTGGCCCCAGAACTCGTCCTCGTTCAGCAGGTGTTCCTCGACCAGCACCCGGGCCCGCTCGCGGGTGGCGAGGCCGGCGAAGAGCGGGTAGAAGACGGTCGGGGTGACGGTCTCCTGCCAGGTCCCGTCGAGGTAGCGGCTCAGGTACAGGCCCTTGCCCGGGTGCCACAGCCGGGCGTTGAGCAGCCGTTTGACGGTGGCGTGCTGGGCGGCGAACCGCTCCGCGTCCCGGGGCCGGCCCAGCACCCGGGCCATCTTCGCCAGGGTCTCGGACAGCAGCGCGTAGTACGAGTTGAGCGCCACGTCGGTGAGGTCGGTGTTGTCCCGGCTGTCGCCGCTGCCGCCCTGTTTGGCGATCCGGTGGTAGTCGGCGTAGACGGGGCTGTCGTCCAGGCCGAGGTGGTTGCCCCGGCCGCCGACGCGGTCCCCGAAGTAGGGGCTCTCCAGCAGCCCGTCCCGGTCGGTGTCCCATTCGGGCAGCAGGTCGTGGAAGGTGACCAGCGCCGGGTACGCCTGCTCAAGCACGGTGCGGTCGCCGAGCTTGGTGTACAGCCGCCACACCGCGTACGCGTGCATCGGCCCGGCGTTCTGCTGGTCGTAGCGCGGCCCGCGCAGCGGGACTTGGTTGGGCGGGGCGGGCGCGTCGAAGACGTCCGTCTCGTGCTGGACGGCGAGCGGGTGGCTGACTAGCGCGGCCTCCACGCAGTCGAACGCCGAGTCCCAGCCGGTGAACAGGCCGCCCCCGCCGCCCCATCCCCACATGACGTAGTTGCGGTGGTTGACCTTGTCGTAGTTGGTGTTCAGGGACAACGCGTCGCGTACGGCGTCCGCCGCCCGGCCCACCGGTCCGGAGCCGGTCAGATGGTGGCCGCGCACCCGGGCCTCGGCGGCGGCGAGGGTCCGCTCGATGTCATGCGCCTCCGGTGCGTCACCCTGCGGGGGCCGGGCGGCGACGCGGGCGGAGAAGGTGAGTGTCTGCCCCTTGGCGAGCCGGTGGACGAGCCCGGCGACGGCGTCGCCCGGTGTGCCGGTGCCGCCCGTCGCGACCGCCGTCAGGTCGGCGGCCGAGGCGTAACAGCCCGCGCTGTCGGCCGGTTCGGTGGGGGAGAGCCGGACATGGCCTCTGCGGCCGCTGTCGGTCAGCCCGGCCGCGCTGCCGGTCACCTCCCGGCCGTCCAGCGCGAAGGACGCCGGCTCGCCCCAGGGGGTGCCCAGTTCGAGGACGACGGTGGTGTCGCCGTCGAGCGCGGTGACGGCCCCCACCAGCCCGGCGCCGTCCACGGTACGGGCGTACCGCACCCGTACCGTGCGCTTCTCCTCCTGGACCCGCGCGTGCTTCTGCTCAAGTTGCGGCAGTTTCACCACGGCGTCGGCGACCGCGCTCTCGGACCACTGCCCGGGGTGCGCGAGCACCTCGCGCAGCGCCTCCAGATGGGCGGGCAGCACGGTGCGGTCGTCGGTGCTGACCCGGACCTCCTTGTAGCCGCCGTCCGGGGTCATGGGGCCGATGCGCCACAGGTGGTTGGTCATCTTCTCCCGGACGAGCTCGCCCTGCGCGGTGAGCAGACCCACGCGGAGCGCGAACCGCGACTCGCCCTCCGCGACGAACAGCGCGCCGGTCCAGTCCTGTTCCCGCACGCCGGGCATGGCGAACGGGCGTTGCACGGTGGGGTACGGCAGGGTCGCCGCCGCCGGTCCCGGCTCGGCGGCGGCCGCCGGGGCGGCGCTCCCGGTCAGTGCGAGCGCCGGGCCGGCGACACCGGTCGCGCCGACGGTCGCGAGGAAGCCGCGTCTGGGCATCTGATGGTGTGTCACGTAGTGGCAGCCCTTCTTCACGAGTTCACGAGTTCACGAAGTGGTTCGGATCGTCGTGCGGGGCCCGGTGACCGCTACAGATCAGGTTCGACATATCGAACGGCAATCGGTATGTCGGTCATCCGGCCAGAGGCGAGTATGAACGACCCAGGCGGGCTGTCAAGGCTTCCGGATCAACTCGACGCAGCCGAAACATGCATGGCGCACGGAAAGGGCGCTGCGGAGTCATTGCAGAACGGCGGGGGGAGATACCCGCTCCCCGCCACTCTTAACCTATAGCGCATCGGGGGGCTTGCGGCAAGGCCCCCGTCGTGCCGCACAATGACCGGCCTGAGCCCAGGACCAGCGAAAACGGGAGTCGCCGAGTGCGTGTGTTGTTGTCGACGTATGGATCGCGGGGAGACGTCGAACCGCTGGTGGCGCTCGCCCTGGCGGTGCGGGACCTGGGCGCCGAGGCGCTGGTGTGCGCGCCGCCGGACGAGGACTTCGCGCGGCGGCTGGCCGCCGCCGGAGTACCGCTGGTGCCGGTCGGCCCGTCGGCCCGCGCGCTGACCACGGCGGCGCCGGCGCCGGCCACCCTGCCCGAGCGGGCGGCCGCGGTGATCGCCGCCCAGTTCGAGGTGGTCACCGCGGCGGCGGCGGACTGCGACGTGCTGGTGGCGACCGGCATGATGCCGGCCGCGGCCGGCGCGCTGTCGGTGGCCGAGAAACTCGGCATCCGCTCGGTGTCCGTCACCTTCCAGCAGCTCACCCTGCCGTCGCCGCTGCGCCGGCCGCTGGCGTACGCGGGCCGGCCCTTCCCGCCGGACGTCACCGACCACCGGACGCTGTGGGACCTGGACGCCGAGAACATCGACGCGCTGTTCGGGGAGGCGCTCGACGCGAGCCGGACGCGCCACGGCCTGCCCCCGGTCAACGGCGTCCGCGACTACGTCGTCGGCGACCGGCCGTGGCTGGCGACCGACCCGGTGCTGGACCCGTGGCAGGGCACCGGGGACCTCGGCGTCGTACAGACCGGCGCCTGGCTCGCGCCCGACGTCCGGCCGCTCCCGGCGGGGCTGACGGCGTTCCTGGACGCCGGTGCGCCACCGGTGTACGTCGGCTTCGGCAGCATGCCGCTGCACGCGGCGCCGGACGCCGCCCGGGTGGCCGTCGAGGCGGTCCGGGCCCAGGGGCGCCGGGTGGTGCTGGGCGGCGGCTGGGCCGGACTGACCCCGGCCGACGACCGGGACGACTGCTTCCTAGTCGGCGAGGCCGACCACCGGGCGCTGTTCGGCCGGGTGGCCGCCGTCGTGCACCACGGCGGCGCGGGCACCACGACCACCGCCGCGCGGGCCGGCGCGCCCCAGGTGGTGGTACCCCAGGCCGTGGACCAGCCGTACTGGGCGGGCCGCGTCGCCGGTCTCGGCATCGGCGCCGCACACGACGGCCCGACCCCGACCCTCGCCTCCCTGTCGGCCGCACTCGAAACGGCCCTCGCCCCCGAGACCGCCGCGCGAGCGAGGGCGGTCGCGGCCAGGGTCCGCACCGACGGCGCGACGACGGCCGCGAGGCTGCTGCTCGACCCGGGCGGCGCGGACCTGCGGGCCGGGGCCGGGTGAAACCTTGGCGTCGGGGCGTCGGGGCGTCGGGGCGTCGGGGCGTCGGGGCTCGGGGTGTCGGGGCGTCGGGGCGTCGGGGTGTCGGGTTGCCCGGTCGCTGGGCCGGTGGACCATCGAGCCACCGGGCCAGCCGGACCAGTAAGCACCCGAGCCACCGAGCCACCGAGCCACCGAACCGCCGAATCATCGATCCACCGATCCACCGATCACCGATCCACCGATCCACTGATCTACTAAGCCGGACCCCGCAGGCCCCGGCAGCCCCGCCACGCGCCCTGGTCGTGAGCGACCGACACATCGGAGCTGAGACAACCGTGAACCCCCTGACCACCAGCGCGTTCGACCTCCCCGACCGGCTCGCCGCCAAGGCCGACCCGGCGCTGATCGCCGCCGACGAGCGGCACTTCGCGGCACTCGCCGACTGCCTGGAGCAGTCGATCACCGAGCTGTCCGGCCGGCTCGCCGAAGCCCGCCGGGCCCCCGGAGGGCTGGGCCGGCACGCGATGGACCGGGACGCGGAGATCCACCGGCTGACCTCCCGGCTGCGTGCCCTGCGCCGCTTCGGCCTCGACCTGTGCCTCGGCCGCATGGTCGGCGCGGACAGCCCCGACCCGGTGTACGTCGGACGGCTCGGCCTCACCGACAGCACCGGACGCCGGCTGCTGGTCGACTGGCGATCCCCGGCCGCCGAGCCGTTCTTCGGCGCCACCCACGCCCATCCGATGGGGCTGACCAGCCGCCGCCGGTACCGCTGGACCGGCGGCCGGATCCGCGACTACTGGGACGAGGTGTTCGCCCCCGACGGGTTCGACGGCCACGCCGCGCTCGACGACCAGTCCGCCTTCATCGCCAGCCTCGGCTCCACCCGGTCGCCCCGGATGCGGGACGTGCTCGGCACCATCCAGGCCGACCAGGACGCCGTCATCCGGGCGGGTTCCCGCGGCACTCTCGTCGTCGACGGCGGTCCGGGCACCGGCAAGACCGTCGTCGCCCTGCACCGCGCCGCCTACCTCGTCTACTCCGACCCGCGGCTGGGCCACCGCCGCGGCGGTGTGCTGTTCGTCGGTCCGCACCGGCCCTACCTCGCCTACGTCTCCGACGTCCTGCCCAGCCTCGGAGAGGAGGGCGTGCAGACCTGCGTCCTGCGGGACCTGGTCGCCGAGGGCGCCACGGCGGGCGTGGAGGCCGACCCGGAGGTGGCCCGGCTGAAGTCGTCCGCCGGCCTGGTGAAGGCGATCGAGACGGCCGTCCGGTTCTACGAGGAGCCGCCCGCCGAGGGGATGACGGTCACCACCCACTGGTCCGACATCGCGCTGAGTGCCGACGAATGGGCCGTCGCCTTCGAGGCGGCCGCCCCCGGCACCCCGCACAACGAGGCCCGCGACCAGGTCTGGGAGGAACTGCTCACCATCCTCGTCGACAAGCACGAGTCAGACGCACCGGAGGAGCTGCTGCGCAGGTCGCTCAACCGGAACCGGGAGCTGCGCACGGCCTTCGACCGCGCCTGGCCCCTGCTGGAGGCCGCCGACCTGGTCGGCGACCTGTGGACGGTCCCCGCCTATCTGCGGCTGTGCGCCCCCTGGCTGGACCGGGACGAGGTGCGCGGGCTCCAGCGCGCCGACCCGGCCGCCTGGACGGTGTCCGACCTGCCGCTGCTGGACGCGGCCCGGCAGCGGCTCGGCGACCCGGAGGCGGCGCGCAAGCGGCGCCGGGACCGGGCCACCCTGGCCGCCCAGCGCGAACGCATGGACCGGGTCGTCGACAACCTGATCTCGGCGGTGGCCGACTCCGGCGCCGACGGGGACGACGGCGAGGGCCTGGTCACGATGTTGCGCGGCCAGGACGCCCAGGTCAGCCTGGTCGACGAGGCCGAACTGGCCGCCGTCGAACCGGACCTGCTGGCCGGACCGTTCGCCCACGTCGTCGTCGACGAGGCGCAGGAGCTGACCGACGCCGAGTGGCAGATGCTGCTGGTGCGCTGCCCCTCGCGCAGCTTCACCGTGGTCGGGGACCGCGCCCAGGCCCGGCACGGGTTCACCGAGTCGTGGCGGGAACGGCTCGAACGCATCGGGCTGGACCGGATCAGCATGGCCTCCCTCACCATCAACTACCGGACGCCGGAAGAGATCATGGCGGAGGCCGCGCCGGTCATCCGGGCCGCGCTCCCGGACGCCAATGTGCCGACCTCGGTGCGCAGCGGCGGCGTCCCCGTCGTGCACGGCGCCACCGCGGACCTGGACACGGTCCTCGGCGACTGGCTCGCCGCGCACGACGAGGGCACCGCCTGCGTCATCGGCGCCCCGGCGTTCCGGTCCACCTCCCGGGTCCGCTCGCTCACCCCCGAACTGGCCAAGGGTCTCGAATTCGACCTGGTCGTCCTCGTCGACCCGGACCGGTTCGGCGAGGGCGTCGAAGGCGCCGTCGACCGCTATGTGGCGATGACCCGCGCGACCCGGCAGCTCGTCGTCCTCACCGGCTGCTGACCGCCGGCGGACGCGCGGGCACAGCGGATCGACCGGCCCGGCGGCCGGCCGGGTCCGGCACAGGTGCCTCCCGCGGCTCAGATCGGGGGCGTCGCACCGCCCCGCATCGCCTCCCACACCCGCGAGGGGGTCAGCGGCATGTCGGCGTGCCGGACGCCGAACGGCGCCAGGGCGTCCACCACCGCGTTGACGACGGCGGGCGGCGAACCGACGGTCGCCGACTCGCCGACCCCCTTGGCGCCGATGGGATGGTGCGGGGACGGCGTGACCGTGCCTCGCCCGGTTTCCCACCCGGCGTCGGGGCGTCGTGTGGGCACCATTGGGCGGCTGCGCGGCGCGCGGTGTCAACGGTTGGTCGGCCGTCCGCTTAATTCGTCCACGGCGGGAACTATCGTGGGGGCGACAAATGTTCTGGTCGCGCGGGAAGCGGTGTCCCGCGCTCCACGGGGGAGTCGGACGGCGGTGGCGGAATGGGTGAGGTCGGACCGGACGGGGCGGTCGGCGAGCAGCGGGTGTCCGGGGACGGCGGGCGGAAACTGTCGGTGACCTTCGACCCCGGCACGTTCCGGGTCGCGGACGCGCGGCGCCTGGCGGTGCGGTACCTGGCCGCGTCGCGGGGCGAGCCGTGGCCGGAACGCGTCGTGCAGGCCACCCAGCTGGTGGTCAGCGAACTGGTCACCAACGCGGTCAAATACGGCTCGGGGCCGGTACGGCTGTCCCTGGCCGTCGCCGACGGGGTGATGTCGGTGACCGTGCGGGACGGCGAGACGACCCTGCCGACGCCGCGGCCGGCCGACCCCGGCCGGGTGGGACAGCACGGCCTGGAGATCGTCGCGGCGCTCAGCCAGGACCTCGACGTGCGGCGCGAGCCCACCGGCAAACGGATCACCGCCCGCATCGCGCTGCGCTGAAGGGTTTCACCGCCGCAGGGCGGAGATCGCCGCCTCGGTGCTGGGGTGGAAGGTGAAGATCTGGTCCAGTCCGATGATGCCGAAGACCCGCATCTGGTCCGGGCTGACCGCGGCCAGACCGAGCGGGGCGCCGGTGGTCAGGGACCGCTGGTAGGCGGTGACGAGCACGGTGACGCCGGTGGAGTCGCAGTACGTGAGACCGGCCAGGTCGACCACCACCCCGCGGTCGTCGAAGGGGGCCGCCGCGACGGCCTCGGTCAGCAGCGGGGCGCTGTGGTGGTCCAGCTCCCCCTTCACCTCCAGGACGAAGGGCCCCTCGGGAGTGTGCCGCTGGGTGACGGTCAAGAGCTGTTCGGGTTCGGTCACCGGTTCTCCTGGATGAGGCGGGGCTGACCGGGCTTATCCTACGAAGCCATCGGTCCGCGCGGGCCGGACCGGTCCGCGCGGCACCGGTCGCGGGACGAGGGCGTCCGGCTGTTCGACCCCCCGGGGGCACGCGGGACGGCCGGCGGGACCGTACGCGCGGGCGCGCGCAGGGCGAGCGAAGGGGTTGCGGTGGCGGGGTCGCCGGACGAGGAGCACGAGGAGGTCGCGGCGGCCGGGGCGGACGTGTTCGCCGCCGACCGGGAGATCGGCCCGGACCTGGCCCGGGTGGACTGGACGGCGACCGGGCTGGGCCCGCCCGGCCGGTGGCCGCAGAGCCTGCGGACGGCGGTCAGCATCCTGCTGTCCTCGCGGTTCTCGATGTGGCTGGCGTGGGGCCCCGACCTCACGTTCTTCTGCAACTCCGCCTACCGCCGCGACACCCTGGGCCGCAAGTACCCCTGGGCGCTGGGCCGGCCCGCCCGCGAGGTGTGGGCGGAGATCTGGGACGACATCGGTCCGCGCATCGACACCGTCATCACCACCGGACGGGCCACCTGGGACGAGGCGCTGCTGCTGTTCCTGGAGCGGTCCGGATACACCGAGGAGAGCTACCACACCTTCTCCTACAGCCCGCTGCGCGACGACCACGGCGCCGTGGTCGGCATGCTGTGCGTGGTCAGCGAGGACACCGGGCAGGTCATCGGCGAACGCCGGCTGGCCACCCTGCGCGACCTCGGCTCCGACCCCAGCGTGGTCCGCACCGAACAGGAGGTACGGGCCTTCGCCGACCGGCAGTTGAGCCGCAACCCGCACGATCTCCCCTTCACGCTGACCTACCTCTTCGAGCCCGACGGCGCCGCCCGGTTGGCCGGCGCCACCAGGATCCCCGCCGGACACCCCGCCGCCCCCGCCGTACTGCCGGCCGACGCCACCGGCCCGCCGTGGCCGGTGCGACGGCTGGCGGGCGGCGAGAGCGTCCTGGTCCCGCTCGACGGCGCCCCGTTCCCCGGCCTGCCGTCCGGCGACCGGCCGCGGCCGCCCCGGCAGGCGCTGGCCGTACCGCTGCGCCGGCAGGGCCGGGCGCCCTACGGTTTCCTGGTGGCCGGCCTGAACCGCTACCGCGCCCTGGACGAGGGCTACCGCGGCTTCGTCGAACTGGTCGCCGGCCACCTCGCCTCGGGCATCGCCGGCGCCCGCGGCTACCAGACCCAGCAGCGCCGGGCCGAGGAACTCGCCGAGCTGGACCGGGCCAAGACCGCCTTCTTCTCCAACATCAGCCACGAGTTCCGCACCCCCCTCACCCTGATCATGGGACCGGTGGCGGAACTGCGGGCCCGGCTCGCCGACGCCGACCCCGCGCTCCGCGAGGAACTGGAGGTCGTCCACCGCAACGGACTGCGGCTGGGCCGGCTGGTCAACTCGCTGCTGGACTTCTCCCGCATCGAGGCCGGCCGGATGCGGGCCCGCTACGAACCGGTCGACCTGGCCGCGGTCACCGCCGAACTGGCCGGCGTGTTCCGCTCCGCCGTCGACCGGGCCGGCCTGCGCCTCGCCGTCGAGTGCCCGCCGCTGGCCCGGCCGGTGCACCTGGACCGCGGCATGTGGGAAAAGGTGGTCTTCAACCTCCTCGGCAACGCGCTGAAGTTCACCTTCGAGGGCACCGTCCGGGTCGCCGTGCGCGCCGAGGACACCCACGCGGTCGTCGTGGTCGCCGACACCGGCATCGGCGTACCGGCCGCCGAACTGCCCCGGCTGTTCGAACGATTTCACCGGATCGAGAACGCCCGCGCCCGCTCCCACGAGGGCAGCGGCATCGGCCTGGCCCTGGTCCGGGAACTGGTCGGCCTGCACGGCGGCACCATCACCGCCGACAGCACCGAGGGCGAGGGCACCGCCTTCACCGTCCGGCTGCCCTTCGGCACCGGCCATCTGCCGCCCGAGGCCCTGGTGCCGGCCGGGCGCCGCACCAGCACCGGCGCGGCGGCCGAGCCGTACCTCCAGGAGGCCCCCACCGCCTTCCCGGCCGAAACACGGGACACCGCCGGTACGGAGCACCGCACCGGTCACCTCAGCGGCCCCGCCGCCCCCGCCCGGGTGCTCGTCGCCGACGACAACGCCGACATGCGCGCCTACCTCACCCGCATCCTGCGCGGCTCCGGGTACGCCGTCGACACCGCCGGTGACGGCCGCTCGGCGCTGCGCGCGGCCCGCGCCGGCACCCCGGACCTGGTGATCAGCGACGTCATGATGCCGGGCCTGGACGGCCTGCAACTGGTCGCGGCGCTGCGCACCGACCCGCGGACCGCCGCCGTACCCGTCCTGCTGCTGTCCGCCCGGGCCGGCCAGGAGGCGTCCATCGAGGGACTGCGGGCCGGCGCCGACGACTACCTGGTCAAGCCGTTCGCCGCGGCCGAACTGCTGGCCCGGGTCCGGACCGGCGTCGAACTGGCCCGGCTGCGCGGCCACCAGGCCCGCTGGCGCGCCGCACTGGTCGACTCCCTCCAGGAGGCGTTCTTCGTCTGCGACGAGGACGGCGCCGTCGTGGAGATCAACGCGGCGTTCACCGACACCCTCGGCTACGGACCCGAGGGGCTGCCGTACCGCCCCGCCCACCCCTGGTGGCCGCCGGCCGACGCCGACCCGGAAACCCACCGCCGGCTCGAAGCGGCCTGCACCCGGCTGCTCGACGAGCCCAGGGGCTCCTGCACCGTCCCCGTCGTCCGCCGCGACGGCCGCCGGGTCTGGGTGACCGCCACCTTCAGCCGGGCCCACGACCCCGACACCGGGCGCCGGGTCACCGTCGGCACCTTCCGCGACGTCACCGCCGAGCGCCACGCCGTCCGGCGCGAGGGCGCCCAGACCGCCCTGGGCCTGCGGCTGGGCCGGGCCACCAGCCTGTCCGAGGCGCTGACCGGCACCCTGACCGAACTGCGGCAGCTCTGGCACGCCCGGCACGTCACGGCCGTCGTCGCCCGCCCCGGCGCGGCACCGTCCCTGACCACCACCGACGACGGCCCGCGCTGGACGGACCTGCCGGAGGCGCGGCGCCGGACCCTGACCGCCTGGCTCGGCCTGCCCCCGCTCACCCCCGTGGCGGACGACACCGGCGCCGGCATCGCGCTCGGCCACCCCGAGGGACCGATGGCGCTGTGGATCGACCTCGGCGACCGGCGGCCCTTCACCGGCGAGGACCAGCTGCTGCTGTCCCTGCTGGCCGGACAGCTCGCCCAGGGACTGGTACGCGCCCACGACCTCGACCAGCAGCGCGAGACCGCCCTGGCGCTGCAACGCGCCATCCTCGGCCCCTCCGACCTGCCCAGCGGCTTCGCCGTCCGCTACGAGCCCGCCACCCGTCCGCTGGAGGTGGGCGGCGACTGGTACGACACCGTCCGGCTGCCGAACGGACGCATCGGTATCGTCGTCGGCGACTGCGTGGGACGCGGACTGAAGGCCGCGACCGTCATGGGACAGTTGCGCAGTGCCTGCCGGGCGCTGCTGCTCCAGGACACCGGCCCGGCCCGCACCCTGATGGCCCTGGACCACTTCGCGGCCGGCGTCACCGGCGCGATGTGCACCACGGTCTTCTGCGGCGTCCTCGACCCGGAGACCGGCCGGCTCACCTACGCCAGCGCCGGCCACCCGCCGGGCATCCTCAGCTGCCCCGACGGCACCACCCACCTCCTCGACGACGGGCGCTCCCTGCCGCTGGCCGTGCGCCCCGGCAGGCCCCGCCCCGAGAGCAGTTGCACCGTGCCCGCCCGCGCCACCCTCCTGCTGTACACCGACGGACTGGTGGAACGCCGCCGGCGTTCCCTCACCGACGGCATCGAGCGGGCGAGCCGGGCCGTCCAGGACGGGTGGGACACGGCCGTGGACGACCTCGCCACCGAGGTGATGACCCGGCTGGCACCGGCCGACGGCTACGACGACGACGTCGCGCTCCTGCTCTACCGGCACCCCGCCCCGCTCGACCTGGCCTTCCCCGGCGAGTCCGCCCAGCTCGCGCGGGTCCGGGGGGCGCTGCGCGGCTGGCTGGCCCGCTGCGAACTGCCGCCGCACACCGTCCAGGACGTCCTGGTGGCGGCCGGCGAGGCATGTGCCAACGCCGTGGAGCACGGCCACCGGGACACTCCGGGAGACACCGTCCGGCTGCGGGCGGAGGCCCGGGGCGGCGCGCTGCGGGTGACCGTCGCCGACACCGGCCGCTGGCGCACCCCCAGACCCGAGCTCCATCCCCACCGGGGGCGCGGCGTCGCCCTGATGCGCGCCCTGATGCAGCACGTCACCATCACCTCCGGTGCCACCGGCACCACCGTGGACATGCGAACGAGGATCGCCTGATGACCACCCCGCTCACCATCGCCTCCGGCCGGCGCCCCGACGGCGCCACGGTCCTCACCGTGGTCGGCGAGATCGACCTGAGCAACCACGACTCCCTCGGCACGGCCATCGAGGCCGCCGACGACCCGGTGCTCGTCGACCTCACCGGCGTCGAATACCTCGACAGCGCCGGCCTGAGCGTGCTCTTCCGGCACAGCGAACGCATCGAAGTCGTCGCCACCCCTCTGCTGGCACCGGTGCTCGACGTCTCCGGCCTGGCCGAACTGACCACCGTCCACCAGACCGGTCCCGCCGACTAGGCCGGCGTGAGCCGCCCGCGCGGGCTGCGGTCGCCGTACCAGTCCAGACACAGCACGGTCGCGTCGTCCCGCAGCCGGCCCGCGCAGGCGTCCTGGACGGCGCCGACCAGGACCCGGACCGCCTCCCTCGGGTGCAGGTCCCGGGACTCATGGACCAGGCCGGACAGGTCCACCCCGGACGCGCCGCGCTCCTGCATGCCGTCGGTGAGCAGGACCAGCCGGTCACCGGGCCGCAGTCGCAGCTCCTGGACCTGGTGCGGCACGGGGGAGGCGACCCCGAAGGGCAGGTTCGCGGTGAGCATCAGCTCCCGCACGGTGCCGTCGCGCAGCAGCAGCGGGCGCGGATGGCCGGCGTTGACCAGCTCGACGGCGCCGGTGCTGAGCTGGACACACAGCAACTGGCCGGTGGCCAGACCCCGGTTGTGCTGGAGCAGCGCGTCGTGCGCCCGTCTCGCCTGCTCCCCGACGTTGCACTTGGTGCGCCGGGCTCCGCGCAGCGCGCCCAGCAGCAGGGTGGCCAGCAACGCCGAATCGGTGTCGTGGCCCATCGCGTCGGTGATGGACAGGTGCAGTACGTCCCGGTCCATTGCGAAGTCGTAGGTGTCGCCGCCGATGTCGTCGGCCGGCACCAGGCCGCCCGCGATGGCGAACTGCGCGGCCTCGCAGGCCGACGCGGACGGCAGCAACTGGTGCTGGATCTCGGCGGCCAGACTGGTCGGTGTGGTACGCCGGCCCCAGTGGTACAGGTCGGTGAAGCGCCGGTCGGTGACGATGATGTATGCCAGCGCGTGTGCCGCCTGGTCGACCTTGCGCAGCACCGACGGGTCGTCGTGCGGCAGGGTCACCTCCAGGACGCCCACGCAGTCGCCGCGGTTGGTGACCGGTGAGATCACCCGGTGGCTTCCGCCGCCGTCCGGTTCGACGTGCCGGCGCTGCGAGCGCAGCACCTTCTCGTAGACGCTGTCGCGCAGCGCGATGTGTGGCGCCCGGTGCTCGTCGCGCACGCCGTCCGCGGTGGTGAGCCGCACCAGTTCTTCCTCGATCAGGTCCACGAAGAGGAACGAGACGCTGGCCGCCGCGAACCGCTTCTGGAGATTGCGCGCCACGACATCGACCGATTCCACCGGTGAGGCGTCCTCGGCGTCGGCGAGCAGGTCTCCCAGCTCCAAGGTGTTGCCGTCCACGGCCCTCTCCCTCCGCGGTCATGGGTGTGCTGCCGTTGAGGATGGTTCATCTGCCCTCTCCCGGCCCGCACATGCCCGCAGGGCCCCGCACCTCGAACACGGTCGTTCAAGTGTGCGGAGCCGGTGGCGCCTGAGGGTGACGGTCGGATTCACACCATTGGTGTAAGGGGAACGCGGGTACACGTGAGGCAGGTCAGCCGAGCGAGAGGTGACTCATGCTCTTCACGCTGTGCACCGCGGGGCCGCTGCTGCTCGCCCTTCTTCTGGTCCATCACGACACCGACCGGCACGTGCCGCGCCACAAACGCCACGGCCCGCCGGTCCGTTGACCCCGGCGGCCGGCCCTCCGCCCCCGCCTCGTCCACGTCAGCCGCACGTGCCCCGTGGATATCCGAGGTTGCGGTCCGGTTGCGAGCCGCCGGCGGCGGGTTGCCCGCCCCGGCGCCGCGCGTTCTCCAGGCATGGAAACCCCCTACGCGGCACTGAACGGCGCCTACTGGCTGGACGACGACCTCGCCCCCTGCCCGGACTGCGCCCGCCTGCTGGACGCCCCGCCGGCCCCCGACGCCGGACGCGCCCGCGGCGCCGGTCACCGGCCCGGCATCGTCGCCGAGGCCATCGGCGCGGACGGCGGCACGACGAGCTTCCGCGCCAGGTCAACGGGGCGGACAGCGCGCGGGTCAAGGCGGTGGTGGCGGCCGCCGTCGACACCTCGGGCCGGCTCGACGTCGCGGTGAACAACGCCGCCCTCACCCCGGACGACAAGCCCACCGCCGAGTTCGACGAGGACTACTGGAACCGGCTGATCCCGGTCGATCTCAAGGCACCCGCTGTGCCTGAAGCGGGAGCCTCGTCGACGCGGGTCAGCCTCCTCGGCCGGTTCGGGCAGCCCCGCGAGGTCGCCCCGGCCGGCCTGTGGCTCGCCTCCGACCAGTCGTCGTACGTGACGGGTTCCGTCGTCCACGTGGAAGCCGGCCACATCAGCCGCTGACCGGCCCCGCATCCTTTTCCGGCCCCGCATCTTCTTCCGGCCCCGGCCCGGCCGGAGCCGGAAGGGGCAGGCGGCTGAGGGCGCGGCGGTACTCGGCGACGATCCGCTCGACCACCTCGGCGGCCGGCAGCACCGCGTCGACCAGCCCCGCGGACTGGCCCGCCTCCACCTTCCCCTCCCGCACCCGGCCGTACAGGGCGGCGTCCTTGAGGCTGGCGCTGGAACTCCTCGCGCCGCACCGCCGGATCGGCGGCGGACTCCTCCAGGCGCCGCATCCGGGCGGTGAAGTCGTTCTCCAGAGCCCGGATGAGACCGAGGCCGTGGCCGACGGTACGGGTGTCCTCGACGCCGGCGGCGACCACCGCGGCCTTGTAGGCGGCGTGCACGCCGGCCTCCTCGGTGGCGAGGAACCGGGTGCCGAACTGGGCGGCGCCGTCGTCCTGCTGCTGGCCGGCGTCAAGGCGAGCGACCTGCGCGAACAGCGGCCCTCCTGAAGCTCCCTAGGGCCGGCCGTCGGTCCGGCGCACCGCCCGGCCCACGGTCGCGCGCAGCGACACGAAGCCGGGCAGCGCGCGGGTGGTGATCTGGTCCCGGCGCTCGGGCAGCCCGACCGGCAGGTCGAGGACCACGTGGGCGGCGGGGCCCGGGGACAGGACGACGACGCGGTCGCCGACGTAGACGCTCTCGTCGATGTCGTGGGTGACGAACACGGTGGTGGTGCCGTCCGTGCGGTGCGCCTCGCGCAGCAGGTCCTCCAGGTCCTCCCGGGTCTGCGCGTCCAGCGAGCCGAACGGCTCGTCCATCAGCAGCAGCGAGGGGCGGCAAACCAGCGCGCGGGCGATCGCGACGCGCTGCTGCATACCGCCGGAGAGCTGCCAGGGGTGCCGGCGGGCGGTGCCGGTGAGCCCGACCCGCTCCAGGATGCGGTCGGCCGCCGCCCGCCGCTCGGCGCGCCGCAGGCCCCGGCGGCGCAGCGGCAGCGCGACGTTGTCGCGGACGGTGAGCCACGGGTACAGCGACCGGCCGTAGTCCTGGAAGACGACCGCCAGCCGGTCGGGGACGCCGTTCACCGGGGTGCCGTCCACCGTGACCGTGCCCTCGCGCGCCGGGAGCAGACCGGCGATCGTGCGCAGCAGGGTCGACTTGCCGCAGCCGGAGGGGCCCACGACGCACAGGAGCTGCCCGTCGGGGACGGTGAGGGTGAGGTCCCGCAGGACCGGGTGGTCGCCGTAGCGCTGGCCCACCGCGTCCAGCCGCAGCATCCGCTCACCCGCCTTTGGAGTCGTAGAGCGTGTCCTCGGCCCCGGTCACACAAAGGTGGAGGAGACGCGGTCCCCCCGGGCCGTCCTCGCCCAGCACCCGGTCCAGGGTGGCCGGCAGGTCCGCGGGCCGGTGCACGGACGTGGCCGGGCAGCCGAAGGACTCGGCCAGCCCCACGAAGTCGATCCCGGCCAGCTCGGTGCCGGGCACCGGGGTGACGCCGATCCGGCGGCCCAGGGCCCGGACGGCGGCGTAACCGCCGTTGTCGAGGACGACGAAGGTCACCGGCGCCCGGTGCCGGGCCGCGGTCCACAGGGCCTGCACCGAGTACATGCGAGCGGGTCGGTCTCGCCCAGCCCGTAGACGGTGTTGAACAGCACCGGCCACACCGACGCGTACGCCACCAGCGCGACCTCCGTTCCGAGGCCCGAGCCCAGCAGCAGGGACACCAGCGGGATCAGCGCCACCGACGGCAGCGGGCGCAGGAACTCGATGACGGCGCGGACCGCGGCCTCCACCACCGGCACGCTGCCCAGCAGCAGTCCCAGGGGCACGGCGACGGCACAGGCCAGAGCGAGGCCGAGCGCCCATGCCCGCAGGGTCGCGGCGACCTCGCCGAGGAAGACCGGGTCGACCGCCAGTTCCGCGACCCGGACCAGGACGTCGGAGGCGGGCGGCAGATAACTGCGCCGGACGACGCCCGCCCGGCCGACGGCCTCGCACACCCCGAGCGCGAGCAGCACCCCGAGCGCGCCGAGGCCCCACTCCTGACGGCGACTCACGTGACCAGGAGGGACGCCGGGTCGAGGGGTTTCTTCAGCAGCCCCTGGTCGGTCATCAGCCGCACCAGACGGCCGAGCTGGGCCGCGTCGGTGGCGGTCGGGTAGGCGGGCGGCCCGATCGACCCGGCCTGCGCGGCGGTCACCCGGGTGTACTCGGGCAGTGTCCCGCGCACCGCCGACGGGTCCCGTGCCGCGAGCTTCGAGGCCGCGGTGACGGCTTGCCGGAACGCGGCCGCCGCCCCGGGACGCTCCCCCGCGAACCGGGCGGTCGTGACGTAGCCGCTGATGGGCAGGGACCGTACGGGAGCCGAGCCGCCGTCCAGCAGCACCCGCGCCCGCAACTCCCCCTGGATCGCGCTGTCGAAGGGCTCGACCGCGTGCACGGCCTGCACCTGCCCCTTCTCCAGCGCCGGACCCATCTGCGGGAAGGCGATCTGCCAGTAGACCGGCCGGTCCACGCCTCGCTGGTCCAGGATCGCGTTGAGGGTGAGCGACTGGATGTTGTTGAGGATGTTCACGGCGACCGTGCTGCCCGCGAGGTCGGCCGGTTCTCTGATGCTTGAGTCACCGGGCACCAGCACGTCCATCATGTGCGGTGCGAGCCGGACGCCCTCGGCCAGTATCCGAAGGTCCAGGGTGCCCTTCTCGTGGGCCTGGAGGAACGTGACGTAGTTCGCGCCCGCGATCACGTCGACCTGGCCCTTGGCGAGGGCCGGCAGCGCCTGGATGCTCTGCTGCACCGGCTGGACGCGGACGTCCCGCCCCTCCTTCTCGAACAGCCCGCGGTCCTGGGCGAGATGGAGCGCCGCGGTGTCCGTCAGGGGGAGGGCGGCGACGGTGACCCGTTCCGGCCGGAGCCGGAGCAATCGGAGTCGCCGTCGCCGCCGCAGGCCGCGAGAAGCAGGGTGAGGACGGTGGCCAGGAGGATCACCGGATGGCCTGTCATCGCCCGTTTCCGGGTTGCTTTACGCAATCGACGTAACGCCATGCGTGCATCACTACCAGGAAATTGACATGATCACCACGGAACGGTGGATTGTGTTACCGCTGCGGGCAGCGGCAACCGTTACTCGGCCTTCTCGGCGGGCGCCTCGTCCGCCGGTGCCGCGGCCTGGGCCGCCTCGGACACGGTGTAGAAGACCGAGGAGCCCTGCTTGGTGCGCTGCACCTGGTCCCTGGCCACCAGGTTCTCCAGGGTGTTGCGCACGACCGTGGTCTTGGCCGGCCGGTCGGCGTGCGCCTCGCTCAGCGCGGTGGCCACCTCGGCGGCGGACCGCGGCTCCTTCTGCTCGGCCAGCACTCCGAGGATCAGCTCACCCAGCGTCGGCGCGGCCGGCTTCTTCGCCGCGGCCTTGGGCGCGCTCTTGGGCGCGGCCTTGGCCGTGGACTTGGTGGCCGGCTTGGCCGCGGCCTTGCCCGCCGCCGGGGCCTTCTTCTCCGCCTTGCCCTGCTGCGGGGCGGACTTCTTCGCCCGGGTGCGCTTGCCCTCGGTGCCCGCGGCGGGCGCCGGCTTCTTGCGCGGCGCGGGCACGGCCGCGGTGTCGGGCGCGGCCGGCTCCTCGAGCGGGGCCCGCGTCGAACCCAGTGCCTGCTGGATGTTGACCAGCACACTGTGGTCGCGCTGCAACCCCGCGAGCTGCTCCTGGAGCGCGGTGATCTCCCCGCTGAGGCGCTCCTGCTCCTTGGTGTTGCGCTCCAGGTCGCCGGTCACCTGCGCGGCGTACTGCGAGGCGAGTTCGGTGGCGGTGGACGCTGTCTCCGACATGGTCGGTCACTCTCCTTGGTGCTGACGGTCGTAGTGGTCGGCGGGCACCAGCCGGGTGCCGGCGGACGATGTGCCGCCCGGCCGGCCGCGCTCGACGGCTGCGCGTGCCTTGACTGCTGCGCATGCCCTGAAGTGGAGATACTACGTACAAGTGGTGCCACTTGTTCCTCTCGGGTCGTTTTCCGCTCGGACGACGGTGACTGACACACCATCAGGCGACGGTCACCGGATGCCGTACGACCGCGTCGAACAGATAGCCCTGGGTGTTGTGGACGGTGGTGTCGGGCTGGCTGCGACCGGCGCCGTCGGTGGCCCTGGCCAGCAGCGTGCAGGCCCCCGGCGCCGGCGGTCGCCACCGCGCCGACCAGCGCGTCCAGTCGCCGCGGCGGGGTGTGTCGTGCAACTGGGCCGGACGCCAGTTCGTACCGCCGTCGGTACTGACGTCGACCCGGACGACACCGGCCGCCCCGGACCAGGAACGCCCGGTGAGCCGGTGTTCGGTGTCCGGCGCGAGCTGAGCGTTCCAGTCCAGTTCCCAGGCGCTTTTGATCGTCTGCCGGGTCAGTGGCGCGCTGCCGCCCTCGGGGTGCGCGTCGCCGAACAGCCGGTAGAAGTCGGTGTTCCAGGGTGAGTACAGCGGCTGGGCGGACACCTGGATGTCGCCCACCCACTTGATGGAGGCGATGCCGATCCACGAGGGCACCAGCACCCGCACCGGGTGCCCGTGGTCGGGCGGCAGCGGTTCACCGTTCATCTCGTAGGCGAGCAGTACGTCGTCCAGTGCCTTGGCCAGCGGCAGCGGGCGCCGCACCCGGCCCAGGCCGGTGCCGTCGGCGGTGACGTAGTCGGCGTCCAGGCCCCGGGGCAGCACGTCGACGGCGGCCGGGCCGAGGCCCGCCCGGCGCAGTACGTCGGCGAGCCGGGCGCCGCGCCAGCGGGCGGTGCCGATCGCGCCGAGGGTCCAGGCGGTGCCGCTGACGGTCTGGCCCTGCTGGGTGGTGAAGAGGCTGCGGCCGTTGCCCGCGCACTCCACGAACGCGGTGCGGGTGACGGCCGGCAGCCGTTTGAGGTCGTCGAGGGTGAACACGGCGGAGCGGCCGTGGGTGAGTCCGTCACCCCACACGGTGAGCGTCCAGTCGGCGGCGTCCAGGACCGGGGTGGCGGTGTGGTTGCGGACGAAGAAGCGCTCGCTCGGGGTGTGGTGGCCGGTTTCGGCGAGGGCGGCGAACCGGGTCTCGGCGTTGGTGCCGCGGACGGTGAACCACGCCTCGGGCAGGGGTTTGACGATGCCGGTCGTGGCAGTGGCAGTGGCAGTGGCAGTGGCAGTGGTGGCGGTGGCGGTGGCCGCGGCGGCGGTCGGCGCGAGGGCGGTCGGGACGGTCCCCGCGGCGCCGGCCGCCGCGAGCAGCCGGAGCACGGTGCGCCGGGAGACCCCCTCGGCGCGGGCCTGTCCGGCCAGCCACTGGCGCAGTCTGCGGCGGTCGTAGGCGGCCTCGGCGGTGTGCGGAGGAAGCGCTTCAGGAGTGTGCATGGGGCTGCCTTTCCTGGTGGTCGTGGGCTTCGGCCGGCGCCGGACGCAACGTCCGCAGCAGGGCCCGGGCCACGGCGTCGTTCTGCCGGAAGGCCGGGGCGTCGGTGCGGGGCCGGGCGAAGGCGGCGACGGCGCGGCTGTTGGTGGGCGCGCCGAGCGCGATCCGGCGCGGGTGCGGACCGCCGAGCAGCGGGTCGACGAGGTGGGCGGTGGCGGGGGAGACGGTGAGCAGCCCGGAGCGATGGGTGTCGGTGGCGTCGGTGACCACCTCCTCGGCGAGCTCACCGGCCCGGTACAGGCGTCGCAGCAGGGGGTCCTCGGTGCGGTCGAGCGCGTGCCGGGGCAGATACGCCTCGATCAGGGCGGTGGCGCGCACGGTGTGGCCGGGCACCGTGGGGCTGGTGGCGGTGAAGGTGCCGGTGGCCTCGTCGGTGCCGATCCTGAGGTCGGCGCCGGTGAACCGGACGATCCCGACCCGGGACAGGGCGTGCAGCTGGCGCAGCCGGAACCCGGGCGGGCCGGAGGCCAGGAAGCTGAAGAAGCCCTGCCACCAGCCGTCCACCCCCTCGGCCACCGAGCGGGCCGTCAGCCGTCCCGAGGCGACCAGCCGGGGCAGCTGCCCGTAGACGGAGAGCAGGGCGAGGAACGCGCCCAGATCCGCGCTGTGCGCCGGGTCCTCGCGGCGGGCCACGTCCCGGGCGAGGTAATCGCGCAGGTGTTCCTGGAAGGCGTCCGGGGTGGTGAAGCTGACGCCGGTCAGTGGCCGGTCCAGGGCCTCGAAGTCGAGCCGGTCGGCCGGGTCGGGGACCGACGCGGCGACCAGCGCGGCCAGTTCACCGGAGTACCAGTCGAACCGGTCGTAGGCGGCGCGGAACTCGGACCAGGGGCGGGTGGTGCGCTCCGGATGGGCGTGGAACAGCTCGTGGTAGTGGCCGAACCCGATCTCCTTGGTCATCAGCGGCCACACATCGCGCCGCAGGTCCAGCGGGCGGTCGGCCGCGAGCAGCGCGTCGACCGCGGCCGGGCCGAAGTGGCGGGGCAGCGGCGGGCGGGGGCCCTGGAGCCGGTAGCCGGTCTTGGCGTGGTAGGGCACCCCGCGCCGCGATCCGACGTGCAGCACCGGCTCGCGGCCGGACGGCAGATAGGTGAGGGTGCCGTCCGGCTCGGTGCGGTAGGTGCCGCCGCGGCCCTCGGTGAGCAGGACCGCCAGGTCCACGAAGGCCAGCCCGAAGCCGCGCAGGACGACGTGTTCGCCGGGCCGCAGTCCGGACAGGTCGGCGTCGGCGGAGAAGGCGGGCGGCAGGTGGAAGCGGCCGTGGCGGCGGGCGAAGGCGGCCGGCGCGCGGTGTTCGGCGGCCGGTGCCGCGGTGCCCAGGTGGCCCTGGGCCAGGACCACCAGGTCGGCGGTGAGCGGGGTGTCGCGGTCGGCCAGGAACACCCGCTGCGGGCCGTCCGGGGAGCCGGAGACGCCGGTGGCGGTGGTGCGGTGCCAGGTGACGGTCACGGACGGCGGCAGCGCGGCCAGCGCCGCGCGGAACACCCAGTCCAGATAGGCGCTCTGGGCGCGTCGGGTGGGGAAGTCGGTGGGCGCGAGCGCGCGGAGTTCGGCGCGCACCTCCGGGTCGGCGGGTTCGGCGTGGGGCGGGTACCGGGGGTCCGGCCCGGAGAACTGGGCGGCCCACTGGGCCAGCGAAGGGCCCGGCCGTACCGGACCGTCGATGACGGAGGACTCGTCGGTGAACATCGTGACGTCCCCGGCCATGGAGTTCATCCGCAGCAGCGGTGACTGCTCGTGCCGCCAGACCCGGCCCGGACCGGGCGGGTGCGGATCGATGAGGTGGATGCGCAACTCCGCGGAGGGCGGCCACAGTTCGCCCGCGTTGGCGGCCAGCCGCTCCAGCAGCCCGGTGGCCCGCGGACCGGCGCCGACGACGGCGAGTACGGCCGGGTCGGCGCTCTCGCTCACTGGTCACCGCCGGTCGCGGGCCGGGCGTCGGCGGCCGTCGCGGCGGTCAGATGGGCGCGGACGGCGGCCAGCCGCAGCCGCAGCCGCCGCAGCGGAGTGGGCGGCAGGGCACGGGAGCTGCCGCGCGCGTAGTGCCGTTCCACGTAGAACTGGCCGACGCCGAGCACGGTGGTGACCGCGATGTACCACAGGGTGGCCACCATCAGCAGCGGGATCACCTGGTAGGTCTGGTTGTAGACCAGCTGCACCGAGTACAGCAGGTCGTGCACGGCCAGCACACTGACGATGCTGGTGCCCTTCAGGGTGCCGATCAGCATGTTGCCGGCGGTCGGCACGATGGACCGCATCGCCTGCGGGATCACGATCCGGCGCAGTGTGCGGCGCCGGCTCAGCCCGAGCGCCTGGGCGGCCTCGGTCTGTCCGGCGTCCACCGACAGGATGCCGCCGCGCACCACCTCGGCGGCGTACGCGGACTCGTGCAGGGTCAGGCCGACGACCGCGGTGAGGGTGGGGCCGAACAGGTTGACCGTCTTCACGGTGACGAACTCCGGTCCGAACGGGATGCCGAGCCCGAGGGTCGGGTACAGGGCGCCGATGTTGAACCAGAACAGCAACTGCACCAGCAGCGGTGTGGACCGGAAGATCCATACGAAACCCCAGCTGAGCGTCCGCAGCACCGGGTTGGCCGACAGCCGCAGCACGGCCAGCAGGGTGCCCAGCAGGAAACCGAGCGCCATCACCGCGGCCGTCAGCCACAGGGTGAGCAGCAGCCCGTCCAGGACGGCGCCGGTGGTGAAGTACCCGCCGACCACCGCCCATTGGAAGGCGTCATTGCGCACGACGGAGTTGAGCACCATCGCGAGGACGAGCAGCGCCGCGGCCGCGGCCACCCAGCGGCCGGGGTGCCGGCGCGGCACGATGCGGGGCAGTCCGGCGTCCGCCGGCTCCGGTGTGCCCGGCGGATCGGTGGTGACGGCGGAGGGGGCGGAGGGGGCGGAGGGGGCGGAGGGGGTGGAAGGGGTGGTGACGTCGGAAGGTGTGGCCATCGGGGGCTCTCCGGGGGAGGGATGCGCAGGCATGGGCGACCACCCGGCCGGGTGCGGCCGGGAGGCCGGCGTCATCACGCGTGCCACGTCCCTCAACGCGGCCGGCGGACACCGCACGAGGCGGAGCCGATCCGCGTCGATCGTAGGTGCCCCTGGCACGGGCGTGTCAACAGGACGCCCGCGGACGCCGGTCGGTGCCCCGGTGGCCGGACCAACGGGGGAGTCGCGCGGCCGGTACCGGTATCCGGTCCTCGCTTGACGAGCCGAGTGATGTCCTGCTCAATTAGTCGCATGACTGCCCAGCAGCGCTTGGTCTCGCGTGGCCACATCGACTTCGGTCGGGTGTGGTCCGCGGCGTGTTGCGCCTGACTCGGCAGCGGGCTGTCTGACCGGCCCTTCCCTCCCTCGGTGACCCCGTCGCGGGCCGAGTTCCCTCTTCGCGTGGACGCGCGCTGCCGCTCCTTCGTCCTTCTTCGCCTCTCGGCGTCATCACGGCTCTGACGTGCCCTCACGGCGTCTCACGTCGCATCACCCCTCAGTACGTCTCATTACGTCGCATCACGTTCCTCATCCACCGGCGGCTGCCGGGCCCCCGTACGCGCGCGGCCGGCAGCCCCTGCGAAAGGCCCTTGCCATGCCCGTGGAATTTCTTGGCATCGCCGCCACCAACGACGGTTCGGAGACCGCGCCGCGCTCCGGTGCCGCCTTCGACAAGGAGTACACGCTCCGGCTCGCCCGGGCGCACGAGGACCACGGCTGGGACCGGGTGCTGTTCGCCTACGGCTCCGGAGCACCCGATCCGGCACCGGCCGCCGCCTACATCGCGAGCCGGCTGGACCGGCTCCAGATCCTGCTGGCGCACCGGCCCAACGTGTCCTACCCCACCTTCGCCGCGAAGACCTTCGCCACCCTCGACCGGATCAGCGAGGGACGGCTGACCGTCCATTTCATCACCGGCGGCAACGACCACGAGCAGGCCCGCGAGGGCGACACCCTCACCAAGGACGAGCGCTACGCCCGCACCCGGGAGTACATCGGCATCGTCAAGAAGATCTGGACCACCCACGAGCCCTTCGACCACGAGGGCGAGCACTACCGCTTCCACGACTTCGTCAGCGACGTCTTCCCGGTCCGACAGCCCCGCCCCGGCGTCTCGTTCGGCGGCTCGTCACCCGCCGCCTACGCGGCCGGCGGCGCCGAGGCCGACATCTACTGCCTGTGGGGTGAGCCGCTGGCGCGGACCGCCGAGCAGATCGAGCGGGTCAAGGCCGCCGCGCGGGCCGCCGGCCGCACCGACGTGCCCCGCGTCCAGGTCGCCTTCCGCCCGATCATCGCGCCGACCGAGGAACTGGCCTGGGAGAAGGCGCACCGCACGGTGGGTACCATCCGGCAGCGCCGCGAGGCCGGCCTGGTCCGCCACCACCGCGGCGGCGGCCCGCAGGCCGGG
Source organism: Streptomyces sp. JW3 (assembly GCF_052216785.1). Lineage (NCBI taxonomy): Bacteria > Bacillati > Actinomycetota > Actinomycetes > Kitasatosporales > Streptomycetaceae > Streptomyces > Streptomyces sp. JW3. The sequence goes on from NZ_JBQOUX010000042.1 coordinate 39,253, forward strand.
CCGCCGCAGAACACCGGCTCGCAACGGCTGATCGCCATCGCCGAGGCGGGGGAGCGCTACGACCGCGCCCTGTGGACCCCGACCGCCGCCGCCACCGGCGGCGCGGGCAACTCCAACGCCCTGGTCGGCACTCCGGAGACGGTCGCCCAGGCCCTCCTGGACTACTACGACCTCGGCGTGGACATCCTCTCCGCCCGCGGCTACGACCTGCTCGGCGACGCCATCGACTTCGGCCGGTACGTCATCCCGATCGTCCGCGAGGAGGTCGCCAAGCGCGACGCCAAGCGCGACGCCGAGCGGGCGGCCCGCGCACCCCAGACCCTCGCGGCGGTGCGCGGATGACGTCCGCCCCCGAGCTGACGGTGGTTCAGGTACCGGTGTCCGACCCGCGGGTGCGGCCCCTGCTGCGCGAACTCGGCGACGAGTACTCCCGCCGCTACGGCAAGGACGCCCACGCCGAACTGGCCCGCTACCCGGACGAGGAGTTCACCGCCCCGCACGGCGGCGCGCTGCTGCTCCTCCTGGACCGCGCCGAACCGGTGGCGGGCGGCGCCTTCCGCCGCTACGACGCCGACACCGCCGAGCTGAAACGCATGTGGACGCACTCCGCGCACCGTCGCCGCGGCCTGGCCCGCCGGGTCGTCACCGAACTCGAACACGAGGCACGGGTACGCGGCTACCGGCGGATCTGCCTGACCACCGGACCCCGCCAGCCCGAGGCCCGCGGCCTGTATCTGGCCACCGGCTACACACCGCTGTTCGACACCACCGCCGACCCGGAGACCATCGGGCCACTGCCGTTCGAGAAACACCTGAAGCACCTCGAGTACGTGAAGGAGCACACCTCGTGACGCCCACCGCGGTCCGGGTCCGCCCGCGCCTCGCCACCGCCCTCGCCCTGCTGCCGCTGCTGGCGCTGACCGCCTGCGGCTCCGGCAGCACCGACGGCACGGCACCGGCGGGCGCCCAGTCACCGGCCCCCACCGACGACCCGGTCGCCGCCGTGCGCAAGGTGGCGTCGGCCGCCGCCCTGCTGCCCGCCGACGTACGCGAGGCGGGCGTCCTGCGGGTGGGCAACTCGGCCGGGGCGCCGCCCTCCGCCTACTTCCCGAACGGCTCCGACCAGGAGCCCGAGGGTCAGGACATCGACCTCACCGACGCCGTCGCCAAGGTCCTCGGCATCACGGTGCGACGCCAGGACGCGTCCTTCGAGACGATCCTGCCCGCCCTCGAAAGCGGCAAGTACGACGTCGGCACCGGCAACTTCGGCGTCACCACCGAACGCCTGAGGACCATCGACTTCGTCACCTACATCGACGACGGCCAGGGCTTCGCGGTGAAGAAGGGCAGCGGCACGCTGAAGAAGAAGGTCACCGACCTCACCCAGCTGTGCGGCCTGACCATCGGCACCAACGCCGGCACCACCTTCGAAGCCACCCTGAACGCGCAGAAGCACGTGTGCGCGGATGCCGGGAAGAAGCCCTACGACGTCAAGGTCTACTCGGAGAACGGCGCCACCCTCACCGCGCTCCAGCAGGGCCGCATCGACGTGATCATGTCGACCATCAACGGCCTGCGCTACCAGGCCGCGCAGCCCGCCTCGGGCACCGCCTTCCTCGGCGAGTACCACCGCCTCGACGTCGGCTTCGCCTTCAAGAAGGGCTCCCCGCTCACCAAGGCGTTCCAGGCCGCCGTCGACGAACTGATCGAGGACGGCACGTACGCCCGGATCCTGAAGAAGTGGGGCACCTCCGCCTCCGCGATCGACGCGTCGCGGATCAACCCGCCCGAACACACCTGAGCCGACCGGGAACCCCGCCATGCGACTCACCACCGAACCCGCCGCCCCGCCGGGCACCGCCGTGCTCCCGCCGCCGCCCGACGACCCGGCCGCCCTCGAGGTCGTCCCCGCCCGCCACCACGCCCGCTGGGCGGCGGCCGTCGTCGTGGCCGTGCTGGTCGCCCAGTTCGGGCACGGCCTGGCCACCAACCCGGTTTGGGAATGGGACGTCTTCGGCGACTACGTGCTGTCCGAGACGATCGTCGAAGCGGTCTGGGTCACCCTCCAGCTGACCGCCTACGCCACCGTGCTCGGCTTCCTGCTCGGCACCGTCCTGGCCTTCATGCGGCTGTCGCGCAGCCCGCTGCTCCAGACCGTCGCCTGGAGCTACATCTGGATCTTCCGCTCCATCCCGATGATCGTCCAGCTGGTGTTCTGGTTCAACCTCAGCGCCCTGTACGAACGGCTGGGCGTCGGCATCCCCTTCGGACCGGTGTTCTGGTCGGTGGACAGCGACAGCCTCATCGGCACCATCGGCGCCGCCGTCATCGGCCTCTCCCTGCACCAGGCCGCCTACGCCGCCGAGATCGTCCGCGGCGGCGTCGTCTCGGTCGACCCGGGCCAACTGGAGGCGGCCGCCGCCCTGGGCATCCCCCGGCTGCGGCAAATCCGCCGGATCGTGCTGCCGCAGGCCATGCGCGCCATCCTGCCCACCGCCGGCAACGAGATCATCGGCCTGCTCAAAGGCACCTCGGTGGTCTACGTGATGGCCATCGGCGAACTCTTCTACCAGGTCCAGGTCGTCTACGGCCGCAACGGCCGGGTGATCCCGCTGCTGCTGGTGGCCACCGCCTGGTACGTGCTGCTGACCTCCGTGCTGTCGGTCGCCCAGTACTACGTCGAGCGTCGCTTCGCCCGCGGCGCCGACCGCACCCCGCCGCCCACGCCGCTCCAGCGCGTCCGGTACTCCGTCCGCTCCCTGCGCGCGGCGGCCGCCCGGCGGGACCAGCCCGTCGTACCGCTGAAGGAACTACCACCGAAGGAACTACCACTGAAGGCACTACCACTGAAGGAACCGGGAGAGAGCCGATGAGCGAGGTCATGGTGGACATCCGCGGCGTCCACAAGAGTTTCGGCCCGCTCCAGGTGCTGCGCGGCGTCGACCTGCGGGTGGACGCCGGGCAGGTCACCGTGATCCTCGGGCCCTCCGGCTCCGGCAAGTCCACGCTGCTGCGCACCATCAACCACCTGGAGAAGGTCGACCGCGGCTGGATCAGCATCGACGGCGAACTCATCGGCTACCGCCGCTCCGGAGACACCCTGCACGAACTGAAGGAGAAGGACGTCCTCAGGCAGCGCACCCACATCGGGTTCGTCTTTCAGGACTTCAACCTCTTCCCGCACCTCACCGTCCTGGAGAACCTCGTCGAGGCGCCCGTCTCCGCGCTCGGCCGCCCGCGCGCGGCGGCCGCGGAGACGGCACACCGGCTGCTGGACCGGGTCGGACTCGCCGACAAGGCCGCCGCCTATCCACGCCAGCTCTCCGGCGGTCAGCAGCAGCGGGTCGCCATCGCCCGCGCGCTCGCCCTGGAACCCAAGGTGCTGCTCTTCGACGAACCCACCTCGGCGCTCGACCCCGAGCTGGTCGGCGAGGTCCTCGACGTCATCAAGGACCTGGCCGGCACCGGCACCACCATGATCGTGGTCACCCATGAGATCGGCTTCGCCCGCGAGGTCGCCGACACCGTGGTCTTCATGGACGGCGGTGTCGTCGTCGAACAGGGCCCGCCCGCCGCCGTCCTGGACACCCCGCGGCACCAACGCACCCGTGCCTTCCTCGCCAAAGTCCTCTGACCGCCCCCACCACCACCCCAGGAGAACCACCGTGCCCGCCCTCGCCCGCACCGCCACCACCACCGCGATCGGACTCGCCACCGCCCTCGTCCTCGCCGGCTGCTCCGACCCCTCCGACGGCTCCACCACCGAGGTCGCGGACACCTTGGGCACCAAGACGAGGATCAACCTGAGTGCCGACCAGAAACGCGTCAGCACGGCGAAGGTCGGTTCCATAGCCGCCCGGGTGCCGGCGAAGATCCGCGACAGAGGCACCCTGGAGGTCGTCGCCTCGTCCTCCTCCGCGGCGCCGCTGAACTTCTACGCCACCGACAACAAGACCGTCATCGGCGTCGAGACCGACATCGCCCACCTGGTCGGCGACGTCCTCGGCCTGAGCATCGACACCACCCCGGTCTCCTGGGAGAACATCTTCGTGGGCCTCGACAGCGCCAAGTACGACGTGGGATTCAGCAACATCACCGTCACCGAGGAGCGCAAGGAGAAGTACGACTTCGCCACCTACCGCGAGGACAACCTCGGCTTCGAGGCGAAGAAGGGCAGCGGCCTGAAGGTCGACGGGCCCGAGGACGTGGCCGGACTGACGGTCGCCGTGAGCAGCGGCACCAACCAGGAGAAGCTGCTCGTCCAGTGGTCGAAGGAGAACGTGAGGGCCGGCCGGAAGCCGGTCGACATCAAGTACTACCAGAGCGACAGCGACACCTACCTCGCGCTCCAGTCCGGCCGCATCGACCTCTACCTCGGCCCCAATCCGACCGCCGCCTACCACGTGGCCAGTGGCCAGAAGACGGAGGTCGTCGGCACGTACTCCGGGGCCGGTGAGACCGTGCAGGGCCTGATCGCGGCCACCACCAAGAAGGACAGCGGACTGGTCCGGCCGCTCGCCGACGCGCTGAACGAGGTCATCGACAACGGGACGTACGCCCAGGTCCTCGCCCGCTGGGGCCTGTCCGACGAGGCCGTGACCAAGTCGGAGATCAACCCGCCCGGCCTGCCCAGGACCGGACAGTGAGGGACTGAGCCCATGTCCCGCCGACTTCACCTCTCCGTGGCGCTGGACGTGGCGCCGGACGACGACAGCGCCTCCCGCTGGGCCGAGCTGGCCCGCCTCGCGGAACAGGGCACCCTGGACTTCGTCACCGCCGCCGACACCGCGCCGCTGACCGGCATCGCACCGGTGACGAGCCGCGTCGGCCTGGTGCCGGCCGTGTCGGCCGTGTCGGCCGTGTCGGCCGGCCGGGCCGGTCCGCCGCGCGCCGCCGCCGTGCTGGCCGGCCTCGACTCCGCCAGCGGCGGCCGGGCCGGCTGGCTTGTGGACATGCCCGCCGACGAGGCCGACTCCGGCCGCCGGTACCTGACTTCGGGGCCCGACCGGTGGGCGGCGGCCGCCGGCACCGTGGCGGCGGCGGCGCGGCTGTGGGACGGCCGGGACACCGCGTCCCCCGCGCCCCGCCCGCCGCAGGGCCGGCTCCCCGTCGCCGTCGCCCTCGACGTGCACGACACGGACGGGCAGTGGGAACTGGCCGCGTCCCACGCCGATCTGGTGCTGCTCGACGCCGACGGCCCGGCCACCGCCCGGCTGGCCCGAGCGGCGCTGCGCCGCCGGGTGACCGAGGCCGGGCGGGACCCGGAGGGGCTCCGGGTGCTGCTGCGGCTCGCCGTCGGACTCGGTGGGAGAGGGGAGCGGTTGCCGCCCGCCGAAGCCCGGTTCACCGGCACCGGCGCGGACCTCGCCGGCCTGCTCGCCGACTGGCGGGCGGCCGGCGGTGTGGACGGCTTCCACCTGCTGCCGGCCTCAGCCCCCGCCGACCTCGCCGCCGTGGTCCACGACGCCGTACCGGTACTGCGCGAACGCGGCCTGCTGCGCACCGCCTACACCGGCCGCACCCTGCGCGAGCACCTCGGCCTGCCCGCGCCGCGGCCGGCCCGGAGCGGCCACTGAAGGGCCACTGAAGGGTCGCTGAACGCCCTTTCTCTATTATCCCTACCGGATTTATAGGAAACTGTTGACCGGGGGTGGTCCGGGTGCGCAGGATGGAACGCATGTCCAGTACGCAGCAGCCGCTCGTTCGCCGTCGGCATGTCGACTTCTGTCGCGTCGCCAGCGCGGTCTGCCGTCTTCCGTAGGACGCCCCCACCCTCTTCCGCTCTCTCGCCGCTCGCCTCCTCCCGGCCGCCTCCCCTGCCCGGCCGCCCGGCGCCCCTGTCAAGGAGCCCGTCATGACCACCCCTCTGCCGTCCGAGACCCCGGCCCCCGACCCCGGCTCCCGCCACCTGCGGCTGGTGCCCGAGCACCCGCCCGGCGACCCGGCCGCCGGGGCCACCGGGCCGCTCGTCGGCTACGTCGTCTTCGTCCCGGAAGGCACCGACCCCGCCCGGCTGTTCGTCCCGGACGGACCGCGCCCGGTCATCCATCCCCTCACCCCTGTGCCGGGCGCCGCCGGCCCGGGCCCGGCCGAGCCGGACGGCGAGATCCAGGTCGACGCCGTACGCCGGATCGCGCGGATCGACGGACGCGTACTGGACCTGACCTACCTGGAGTTCGAGCTGCTCGCCCACCTCGTCGCCCACCCCGACCAGGTGCTCTCCCGCGAGTCACTGATCGGCAGCGTCTGGGGGTACGGCCACATCGGCGACGGCCGCACCGTCGACGTGCACATCGCCCGGGTCCGGGCCAAGCTCGGCCGCGCCCACCGGCACCGGATCGTCACCGTCCGGCGCGTGGGCTACAAGTACACCCCCGGCCGGCCGGGGTGTTCCGGCCCCGCGTCCCGGGACCAGTCCTGAGGAGGAACGACCGTGGCACTGCCACAGCCCGGCCCGCTGTCCGGCCGCCGGTCACCGAGGGGCCGGGCATGGATGTGACGACCGCCCCCGACCCGGCCGTGACCGCCCTCGACCCGGCCGTGACGGCCCTCGACCCGGCCACGACGGCCACGGGCCCGGCGGGCGCGCGGCGCGGCCGTACGCACTGGCTGCGCGTCGCCCGTGAGGTGGCCGACGACCTGGCCACCGACGCCATCACCCGCGACCAGGCCGGCAAACCCCCGTTCGACGAGGTCGACCGGCTCCGCGAGGCCGGACTGCTGACCCTGCTGATCGCCGCCGAACACGGCGGGGGCGGGGCGGACTGGGGCACGGCGCACGCCGTCGTCCGGGAGATCGCCGCGGCCGACGGCGCCATCGGCCAACTCCTGGGCGGCCACTACGTGCTGTCCTGGACGGCCCGCTTCTTCGCCGGCCCCGAGACGGCCGCACGGATCGCCCGGGACTCCGCCGCCGGCCAGTGGTGCTGGGGCGGCGGCTTCGCCGCCCACGAACCGCCCCTGCGGCTCACCCCGGACGACAGTGGCGGCTACCTGCTGAACGGGCGGCAGGGCACCGTCGGCGGTGCCCGGGTCGCCGACCGGCTGGCCGTCCGCGCCGCCCGCTCCGACAGCGGCGAACCGCTGGCCGTCCTGGTCGACCCCGCCCACCCCGGCGTGACCAGCGGCGACGACGGGGACGCGTTCGGACAGCGGCTGTCCGGCGGCGGCAGCGTGGAGTTCGACGCCGTACCGGTCGCGGCCGACGCGGTGCTGGGCTCGCTCTCCGCCGACGAGGGCGCGCTGCCGCCGTTCGCGGGCCTCGCGGCCGCCACCGCCCGGCTGGTCTCCGCCCAGCTCTGTCTGGGCATCGCCGAAGGAGTGCTCGCCGAGGCCCGCGAGTACACCAGGACCCGGGAGTACAGCCGGGCCGGCGATCGCACCCCGCTCGGCGACTACCCCGTGGCCGGCCTCCCGGCCTGGCAGGACGGACTCGCCCAGGACCCGCACGTACTGGTCACCTACGGCGAACTCACCGTCGACGCGCGAGCCGCGTCCGCCCTCGCCGACCAGGCCGTGGCCGCCCTCGACGACGGACTGGCCCGCGGCGAGGACCTCACCGACGACGAGTGCGCCGAGATCTCCGTACTGGCCGCCGCCGCCGAAGCCGCCGCCGCGCGCGCCGTCCACGACATCACCACCCGCACCCTGGACGTCATCGGCCCCGGCGCCGCCTCCTCACGCCACGGATTCGACCGCTTCTGGCGCAACGCCCGCACCCACACCCTCTACCACCCCGTCGCCCACGGACTGCGGCAGGTCGGGGACTACTTCCTCAGCGGAGCACACCCTCCGTTCGCCCTCCCCGCCTGACGGCACCGCACGCCGCGACCGCCCCCACCGGAACCGTCCCCAGGGAGAAACATGCCCGCCACGCCCTCGCCAGCCGTGCCGTCCCTGCCGTCGTTCCGGGGCCGGATCGGCCGTGACCCGCGCAGCGGTCACTACGCCGCGCCCCGCCGCTACCGGCTCCACCTCTCGCTGGCCTGCCCGCACTGTCTGGGCATCGCCATCACCCACCGCCTGCTCGGCCTCGACGACGTCCTCCCGGTGACCCTGCTGCCCGCCGTGCCCGACGAACCCGGCGGCGGCCACACGGCCCTGCGCCCTCTGTACGAGGCCAGCTCGCACCGCCACCCGGGACCGGCCACCGCGCCCGTGCTCGGCGACGACTGGACCGGCCGGATCGTCAGCACCCACACCCCCGACATCCTGCGCGACCTGGCCCGGCACTTCGGCCCCGCGGACCGCTGCCGTCCGGTGCTGTACCCCTGCGGCCAGGACGAGGAGATCGACGCCGTGCGACGCCTGTGCGAGCACGGCATCAACGACGCGGCCCAGACGGCCGGACAGGCCGACGCCGCCCCGGCGTCCCGCACCGCCGCCCTCGGCTCGCTGCTGCGCGTCCTCGGCTCCCTGGAGTGGCGGCTGGCCACCGGTCCGTACCTGCTCGGCGACGAGCTCACCGCCGCCGACGTCGAGCTGTGGGTGGCCCTGGTGCGGCTCGACACCGTGCACCGCCGGCACCTGGACGCCTGTGCCGTGCAGCGGATCGCGGCCCATCCCCGGTTGTGGGCCTACGCCCGGCGGCTGGCCGCCCACCCCGCCTTCGGCCCGCACCTCGACCTGGACGGCATCGCCCGCCGGCACGACGCGCACTGCCGCGGACCGGAGGCGGCCGGTGCGGCGCTGCGCATTCTGGACTGGTCCGCGCCCGCCCGCGACGGTGTCACGGCCGAGGCGGTCTGAACCGGCGGGCACCCGCGCTGCACCGGCGGGCACCCGCGAAGGCACCGGCCGCGTACGGCCGGTGCCTTCGTCATCGTGTGATCTTCCTGGTACGGGTGGGTCTCAGCGGGTGACCAGCAGTCCCCGGCCGCGCAGCACCCGCCGCTCCAGCGGACTGAAGACCAGCAGGTCCACGGCGATGCCCACCACCAGGATCAGCAGGATGGCCAGGAACACCTGTGACATGCTGGAGTTGTTGCGGCCGTTCTCCAGCAACTGGCCCAGCCCCACGCCCAGATCGGGCGAGGACGCGATGATCTCGGCCGCCATCAGCGACCGCCAGGAGAAGGCCCAGCCCTGCTTGAGCCCCGCGAGGTAGCCGGGCAGCGCGGCCGGCATCACGATGTGCCAGGCACCGCGCAGCCCGGTGGCGCCCAGCGTCCGGCCGGCCCGCAGGAACAGCGGCGGAATCTGGTCCACCCCGGCCACCAGACCGTTGGCGATCGACGGCACGGCACCGAGCAGGATCACCGCGTACATCATCTTGTCGTCGAGGCCCAGCCAGATCACCGCGGGCGGCACCCAGGCGACGGACGGCAGCGACTGGAGCCCGGACAGGATCGGCCCGATCGCGGCCCGGACGAACCTCACCCGGGCGACCAGCAGTCCGAGCGGAGTGCCGATGACCAGTGCCAGCAGGAAGCCCAGCAGACCCCGGGAGACGGAGGTCCAGATGTAGCCGAGCAGCGTGCCCTCGAGCCACGCGGTGGACACCTCGTCCCACACCGCGGACGGCGAGGGCAGCTTGTACGACGGCGCGACCTGCGCCCACACCAGGACCTGCCAGACGACCAGGACCAGGGCGACGGCGGTGACCGGCGGCAGCACCTTGCGCAGCAGGGTCTCGCGCAGCGGCGTACGGCTCACCTGCACGGTGTCCAGCGCGTCGAGCCCGGCCTCCAGCCCGGCCAGGTCCTGCGACGCCTTGTCGTGCCCCGGTGCCGGATCGGTGTCAGTGCTGGCCATGGCGGCGGATCTCCCCCCGTAGTTCTTCGGTGATCTCGGCGGACAGCTCGGCGACCGCGCTGTCCTCCAGGCGGCGCGGCTGCGGGATGCCGACCGTCCAGGACCGGGCGATCCGCCCGGGCCGCGACGACAGCAGCACCACCCGCTGGGCCAGCCGCACCGCCTCGCGCACGTTGTGCGTGACGAACAGCACCGACAGGCCGGTCTCCCGCCAGATCCGGGTCAGTTCGTCGTGCAGTACGTCCCGGGTGATGGCGTCCAGCGCCGCGAACGGTTCGTCCATCAGCAGCAGCCTGCTGTCCTGGGCCAGCGCCCGGGCCAGCGCGACGCGCTGCCGCATCCCGCCGGACAGTTCGTGCACCCGCTTGCCGTACGCGCCGTGCAGCCGGACCAGTTCGAGCAGCCGCTCCGCCTCCGGCCGCCGCTCGGGCTTCGCCACCCCGCGCATCTTCAGCGCGAGTTCGATGTTCTTGCCCGCCGTCAGCCACGGGAACAGCGCGTGCTCCTGGAACATCAGGGCGGGCCTGCCGTCCGTGTTGATGGCACCCGCGGACGGCGCGTCGAGCCCGGCCACCAGGTTCAGCAGCGTGGACTTGCCACACCCGGAGGCCCCCAGGAGGGTGACGAACTCACCCGGCGCGACATCGAGGGTGATGTCGTCGAGGACGCGTTGCTGTCCGCCGGGCGCCCCCGGCGCGGGGAAGGACTTCGAGACGTGCTCGACCCGAGCGGCGGGCGTCGCGGTCCCGGTGTCCTCAGCGGCCTTGGCGGTCGCGGTGGCCATGGTCGTCACCTCCTGGGAGCTTCATGGATCTCACGAGCGGGGTCGTTGTCGCCGGGTCACTCGGTGCCGAGACCGGCGTCGTCGACCTCGGCCTCGCCCTCGGCCTTGAGGACCTTGTTCAGCGGCGCGAGGTCGTAGATGCCCTGGAGGTTCGGCTGCTCCAGCAGACCGGCCCTCACCGCGTGCTCCGCCTCGGTGTCCAGGGTGGCGGCCAGCGGGTCGTCCAGGAACGTGATGGACTTCCACGCCGGGTCGATGACCTCGGCCGGCAGCGCCTTGCCGGAGAGCTTCTCCAGCGCCTTGTTGGCGGACGCCTTCGCCTCGTCGGGGTTGGCGTTGATCCACTTGTTGGTCCTGACCGAGCCGCGCAGCACCGCCTCGACCACGTCGGGGTGCTCCTTGAGGAACTTCTGCGACACGATGATGTTGGTGATGACGAACTTCTTGTCCGGCCACAGGTCGGACTCGTCCAGCAGCACCTTGGCGCCGTCCGCGACCAGCTTGGAGGCGGTCGGCTCCGGCACCCAGGCGCCGTCGATGGAGCCGGACTTGTAGGCGTCCGGGGTCACCTTGTTGTCCGAGCGGACCACGGAGACGTCGCCCTTGCCGCTCTCGGCGTCGACCTTCCAGCCCTGTTCCGCGATCCAGTTGAGGAACGCGACGTCCTGGGTGTTGCCGAGCTGCGGGGTGGCTATCTTCTTGCCCTTGAGGTCGTCCGTGGTCTTGATCTTGTCCGGGTTGACCACGAGCTTGACCCCGCCGGAGGCGGAACCGCCGATGATCCGCAGGTTCTTGCCGTCCGACTTGGTGTAGCCGTTGACGGCGGGGGAGGGGCCGATCCAGCCGATGTCGATGGACCCGGAGTTCAGCGCCTCGATCTCGGACGGGCCGGCGTTGAAGGTCGACGCCTTGATCGTGGTGCCGCCCAGCTCCTTCTGGAACAGGCCCTCCTGGACGCCGACCAGCGCGGTGGCGTGGGTGAGGTTCGGGAAGTAGCCGATCTTGACCTCGTCGGCGGAGAGCTTCTTCGCGTTCGCGGCGACGCCGCTTGGGGTGTCGTCGTCGGTGGACTCGGAGCCGTAGCCGCAGGCCGTCAGCAGAAGGGGGAGCGCCGCCAGGGCGGCGAGGGTGCGCAGGGCGGTGAACGGTCTGGCGGCAGACACGGAGGTGTCCTTTCGGAAGGTGCGTGGGCACGGAGCTGCGGAGGCACGGGCGGCGCGGGCCGGGGGGAACGTCCAGGGGCGGTACGGCGATGCGGACGCCGTCTCTCAGCCGTTGGGACAGACGGCGCTGGACGTGCGGAGGAGGTCGATGTGCCGACGGGAGGTGAGCAGGGGCAGGGACCGGCCTGCGCGGCTGAGCGTGCTCATGGTCACCCCTCGATTCCTAGTTTTCCCACCGGGTTGATAGGGATCGTGGCAGAAGGTGACGCCTACCCCAAGGGGTTGTTCATATGATGGTCAGCCGCGTCCCATCATGTGAGACACGACGGTGAGGGGCGGACGGATCAGGGGTTGGTCCAGGCCCCCGGAGTGTCGGTCAACGCGGCCACCTCGGCGGGCAGTTCGGCCGCCGCGACGTCGGCCAGCGTCACGCCGTCCAGAATCTCGCGGACATTGGAACGCAGCGCGATCCACAGCGGCAGCAGCGACTGGGCGGGGCCCCGGTAGGACAGCTCCGGCGGGCGCACTCCGCGTACCGAGACCAGGGGGCCGTCCACGACGCGGATCACGTCGGCGATGGAGATGGCGGCGGCCGGCTTGGCCAGCCGGTACCCGCCGTTGCCGCCGCGCTGGCTGACCACGAGCCCGCCGCGGCGCATGTCGCTGAGGATGCCCTCGAGGAACTTGTGCGGGATGTCCTGGGCGTCGGCGATGGCCTCCGCCTTCACCGGCCCGTCATCCCCCGACGCGACGAGTTGCAGCGCGGCACGTACCGCGTAGTCCGCCCTGGCTGAGATCCGCATACGTGCATTATTCCGCACGGCGGCCGGGCACTGCGCCGGACGCCTCGACAGGACCGGCACCCTCGCACGGGACGCCGGGAGGGCCCGGCCCCGACGACCTCACCTACCCGGTCCGGCCCCACGGGCCGCGCCAGCCCGAAGCCGGCCGCGGCAAAAGGCCCGCGCCCGCCCCGAAGCCGGCCGCCGGCAACAGGGCCCGCGCCCGGTCGGGGCGTCGTGCCGGGGTGCTCGGGCGGGCGTTCGCGGTCCGGGTCAGTTCCTCGGCGCCGCAGCGTCAGCCGAAGCGGCGCGGCGCACCCCAGCGGGCCGCTCCCGCCCCATTGCCGCCCGGGCGGAGGCGCGCCCAGGCGGCACGTCGCGCCGAGGCGTGTGGGCGAGGGGTGCGCGGGCGGAGGTCGCCGCCCGGGTCAGTTCCCCCGGCGCCGCAGTGCCAGCCAGAGCAGTACGGTGCCCGTGCCCGCGCCGGCCAGCAGCAGGACGCGGTTGTCCCGGGCCGCCCGGGCCGCCCGGTCGGTCTTCTCCCGTACCGGCTTCGGCGCCTTGTCGTGCCAGACCTGGCCGGCCCGGGACGCCGTGGCGCGGGCCTGCCCGGTGGCCCGGGCGGCCTTGTCCCGGACCGGATCCGGCACCTTGTCCCGGACCTGCTGCGCCACCTCGCCGGCCTTGGCCTTGGCCTGTCCGGTCACCGCGGCGGCCTGCTGCCTGGCCTGGCCGGCCATCGCCGCGGCCTGTTCCTTGGTCTGGTTCGCCTTCTCCTGGGCGCGGGCCTTGACGTCCGTCCTGGCCGCCAGCGCCTCCACTGTCTCGCCCAGTTCCTGGCGGGTGCGTTCCACCTGCCGGCGCAGTTCCTCGGGGTTCTGCGCGGTCGGCTCGTCGTGCGGCGGCTGGGTCATCGGTGTGCGCTCCCCTTGATCTCGGCCACATCGGCCTTGACGTTCTCGATGGTCCGCTGCGGTGTCGGCGGCGCCGCCCGGCTGACCTGCTTCTTCCCGGTCAGGGCCAGCACCGCGGCGATCACGCCGAGCACCGCGGTCACGATCAGCGCCGCGGCCCACACGGGCAGCGGGACCGCCAGCGCGGCGATCGCGGTGGCCACCAGGGCCTGGAGCATCAGGAAGCCCACCAGGCCGGCGCCGCCGAACATGCCGCCGCCCTTGCCGTACCGCTTCCCCTTCTCCTTCATCTCCGCCTGCGCCAGTTTCAGTTCGCCGCGCACCAGCTCGGTCAGCTGCTGCGAGGCCCGCTGCACCAGCTCGCTCACCGGCTCCTGCCCCGGTCCGTGCCCCGGCCCGTGTCCGTCCGCCCCGGCGGAGGGCGGCCGTGTGCTCATGGTCGCCACGGTGATCATCTCCCGTTCCGTTCGCCGCTTGCCGGGTCCGCGCCGCGGTCCCGGCGTCCCTGAAGCGCGCGAGTACCCCCGACAGCGGCTACCAGACGGCCGGCGTCAGGCGGCGTCCGTGCGCCGGTCCTCGTCACCGGTGGCCCGGCGATGGCGGTGCTCCGTCGCCGTGCCGCCGATCAGCCGCAGATGCCGGCGGCGCCCGTGCCGCACCGGCGACGGCTCCCGGGGCGGACCGAACAGCCGGTCCTCCAGCCGGTCCATCCCGTAGAGCACGAGCCCCAGGGCCGGCAGCAGCAGAACGGCGACGACGATCATCAGGGCCCCCTTCACCGACAGCACTGAACCGGGTGCCCGCTGTGCGGTCCCTGAGCGGCTGCCCGAGGTGAAGGTTCCATGACTGTGAGACGGAGACCCCGACACCGTCCGCCGCCATGCCGACCGCCCCGCGCGGGTAGCCACGGTCCGAACGGGATCTCGCGGTGCCGGAACACGGCGTCGGGGTAGATGCCGAGCAGCGCGGCCGGGCGACACCCGGCCGCGCACGAAGTCCAGGTGCGCGTAGAGGCAGCTGGTGAACAGGTCGGGGGCGAGGTCGGTCAGCAGCCGGTTGGTGCCGGTCAGGCCCTGCCGGGGCGAGGTGCCGCGGGCCGCGCCCGCGGGGACGGCGGTCCGGACCTGCCCCATGAGGGCGGCGGCCGCGTCGTGGCGCTGGACGGCGCCGTCGCCGAGCCTGATCAGGTCGCCGACCTCGACGAGCCCGTCGCCCGCCTCGCGCGCCACTCCGCCGAGGCCGACGACCGGGACCTGGACCTGCTGATCGGCGACCCTCTGGCGAAGGCCGGCCCCACCGGCCGGCGCACCGACGACGTCGCGTTCCTGGCTCTGCGCCGGGACCCGGCCGACGACGGCCCTTGAACCCCGGTCTAGGACTTGGGGCCGCGCTGCGCGTCGTGCCGGGCCAGGACGGACAGGACCGCGGCCACGGTCAGACCGGCCTCCGCCTCGGCGGGGTGCCGCAGCGGGACACCCGGTTCGATCCGGTAGACGTTCGACCGCCCCCGACGGGTGTGGGAGAGGTAGCCGTCCTCCTCCAGGTCCGCGATTATCTTGTGCACCGCGCGCTCGGTGAGCCGGCAGTGCGCGGCGATGTCCCGCACGCGCGCGCTCGGATCGTCGGCGATCACCGCCAGGACGCGGGCGTGGTTCGTCAGAAATGTCCAGCCGGTGTGTGGCTCAGGTACTCCACCCATGATTCCTGAGTATGACGTGTGTTTCATGCAATGGTAAATAGGAACACGATTTCAGGTATCAGTTGACAGGTATGGCGGCCGGGGTCGATTCTGGTCCGAGACCAAGCACGGGAAAGGACGACGTGTGCCATGACCCCGCAACCGTTCTCCGCGGTGCGCTCGCTCACCCCCGACGGTGTCACCGTGGTGACGCTGCGCGGTGACATCGACCAGGACGTCGGCGCCGAGGTGCGCCAGGCGCTGCTGCCGTCCGGTGTTCCGGCCCCGTTCACGGTCGTCGACCTGGCTTCGGTGTCCTTCATGGACACGGCCGGCATCAACGCGCTGATCCAGGCCCACCGCGCCGCGCGGTCCCGCGACGGCTGGATACGGCTGGCGGCGTGCTCGCCGACGATCCTGCGCGTGTTCGACATCCTGGGCGTCGACGGGCTCATCGGCTGCTACCCCACGGTCCGGGAGGCCCTCGGCGACTGACCCGCCGCCGGTCATCCGAGCACGAACGGCAGCCGTGCGGCCAACGGCCCGACCCGGTCCCGCGCCGCACCATCCGGCCCGGATCGGCCGCCCCGGCGGCCCGGCCCACGTCGTCCAGATGGAACTTGAGCAACCCGGGGACACGGTACGCGGCGGCCAGCCGCACGGTCAGCGCGTCGAGGGGGTCGTCACCGGCCGGCGGTGCCCCGGTGATCTCCCCGTACGTCGCCGCGTCCCGGGTGGGCGCGGCGTCGACCGGGGTGGCGAGGAGGATCGGGACGTCCTGGGCGTCGATGACCAGATGACAGACCAGGACCCGGCACAGCCGGCCGGTACAGCCGGACGGCCGGGCGAAGTCCGCGTCCGGCACCCCGGCGACCACCGCGCGCAGCGCCGCCCAGCAGCGCGAGAAGAGCTCCACGACGGCACGGTAGTGCGGGGCGCACGGGCCGACCAGCCACCGCCCGGACAGCGCCATCCGGCCCGCCGCCGGCGTCCGGGCCGGGGCTCCCCCGAAAGGGGGGCGGTCGAAGCGTCCGGGGTCCGCGCGGCGGCCCGCGGGCGTACGCGCACACCCGCCCGTGCTTCCGTGCGCTCCGGGCGGACGCGCGCCCTGCACCGGCCGGGCGGCCCGCGGTGGCAGGGTCCAGTCGTCGTGACCCGCCGCGAGACCCTCGAAAGGGGACCCAGGTATGGAGCCGCCGAAGACCCTGACCACAGGTGGTCTGCGGACCGACGAGGACGCCTACCACGACGCGTTCACCCGGTTCCTCGCCCGCAGCGACGAGAAGGCCGTCCTGCACGCCTACCTCGACGAGGTGGTGCGCGGGCTGCCCGCCCGGCGGGTGTTCCTCGACGTGGGCCCCGCCGACGGCACGACCACCCGGCACGTCGGCCGGTCCTTCCAGCGCACCGTCTGCGTCGAACCCAGCGAACCGATGCGCAGGGCCCTCGCCCGCACCTGCCCCGACGCGCAGGTGCTGACCGAGCCGGTGCTCCGGGCCGACCCCGGCGTCGGCGCCGACCTGGCACTGCTCTCCCACGTGCTGTACTACATCCCCCGCGAGGACTGGGCCCGCACGGTCCGCCGGGTCCTCGGCTGGGTCCGGCCGGGCGGCACCCTGCTGGTCGTCCAGCAGGACCCGGACAACGCGTGCATGCGGATGGTGCGCCACTTCACCGGCGTCCGCCTCGGCCTGCGGGACCTCGCGGACGAACTCGCCGCCGCTGCGGACAGCCCGGCCGGTGACCTGCGGATGGAGACCGTGCCCGCCCACTACCGCAGCACCGACCTGGCGGAGACGGTCACCGTGGCCGGCTTCCTGCTCAGTTTCCCCGGCAGTGCCCGGCCCGCGCGGCAGGCCGTGGAGGAGTACGTACAGCGGCACTTCGCGACGGAGGACGGCGGATACCTGATGGCGCATCAGCAGGACGTCCTGCGCATCGAACGTCCCGGCTCATGAGCCGGCCGGAACCGGTGGACGGGACCGGCCGCGCGACGGACTCCGGCCGGGTCAGCCGGCGCGGCTTCCTGGGCGCGGCGGCGGCCACGGCCGCCCTCCCGGCCGTGGCCGGACCCGCGGCCGCGCACCCGGACCCGACGGCCCGGCGACCGGCACCGGACTCGGTCGCCTTCACCGAGCTGACCGGCGGGTCGGTCACCGCCGCCCGGGGCGGCGACGTCCTGATCGCCGAGGTGCAGGGAGTCCTCTGGCGGATTCCCCGGGCGGGCGGCACCGCCGTGCGGCTGACCGACTGGGAGCTGGAGGCGACCCGCCCCGCGCTGTCGCCCGACGGCACGACGGTGGCCCTGGTGGGTTACCGGGGCGGCGGCTTCCACCTGTGGACGCTGCGGGCGGACGGCGGCGGGCCGCGGCGCCTGACCGACGGGCCGTGGGACGACCGCGGCGTGGCCTGGTCGCCCGACGGGACCCGGCTCGCCTTCGCCTCCGAGCGGGGCGGCGACCCGGTGGCCGGCACCGCCTACGGCCTGTGGACCTGCGACCCCGACGGCGGCCGCGCGCGCCGGGTGACCGGCGGGGCCTTCGACGACCAGGACCCCGTCTGGTCACCGGACGGACGGTCCCTGGTCTGCGTACGCGCCGCGCATCTGCCCGACGGCACCTCAGACGGCGGCCGGACACTGGTGCGCGTACCCCTCACCGGCGGCGCGGCGCAGACCCTGCACACCGTGACCGCGGGCCGCCTGACGTGCCCCGCCGTCTCCCCGGCGGGCCGGGTCGCCTGGCTGCGGCTGTCCGATGCGGGCGCCTCGACGTCCGCACCGGCCACGCGGACCGCGCTGCTGGTGGACGGCCGGGTGGTCACCGACGACGAGGACCTCGCCGCGGCGCCGCCCTGCTGGCTCGACGAGGACCGGCTGCTGTACGTCGCCGACGGCCGCATCCGGATCCGTACCCTCAGCGCCGCCTCCGGCAGCCGGTCCGCCCGGGACATCCCCTTCGCCGCCCACCTGCCGGTGCCCCGCAACCGATGGCGGCCCAAGGCCCGCCCGTACGATCCGGACCGCCCCGTCCCGGTGCGCGGCATCCACCTCCCGGCGCTGTCGCCCGACGGACGCGGCGTGGCCTTCGCCGCGCTCGGCACCCTGTGGCTGCTGCCGGTCGGCGGGGAGCCGCGCGCCCTGGTGCGCGAGGCCCCGGTGCACCATCTCCAGATGCCCGCCTGGGCCCCCGACGGACGCAGCCTGCTCTACTGCACCGACCGCGACGGACTGGCCGCCGTCCGCCGCCGGCACCTGGACGGCGACCGCGACGAACTCGTCGCCGGCGGCGGCCGGCTGTACCCGGCGCTCTCCCCGGACGGCTCCCGACTGGCCTGCCAGGACGTCACCGGCAACCTCCTGCTGCGCACCCTGGCCACCGGCACCGAGCGGGTGATCGCCCGGCCGCTGTCCGCCGACGGACCACCCGGCGCGCCCACCTGGTCACCGGACGGCCGCTACCTGGCCTTCTGCGACCGCAACCGGCTCAACCACCGCTTCCGCGAGGGCTACCACCTCATCCGGGTCGTCGACACCCGCACCGGCACCGACCGGCGCCACCTGCCCGCGCCCCACCAGTCGCTGTCCGACCGGGCCGCCGCCGGACCGGTGTGGTCGCCCGACGGCCGGCACCTGGCACTGGTCGCCGAATCGGCCCTCTGGCTGCTGCCCGTCACCCCCGCCGGCACCCCGGCCGGCCCCGCCCGCCGGCTCACCGACGAACCGGCCGACCACCCCAGCTGGGCCGCCGACTCCCGCACCCTGCTCTACCTCTCCCGCGGACGGCTGCGCCTGCTCACCCTGGGCGACGGCGAAGACAGCGGCGGCTTCGCGACCCGGACGCTGGGCACCGCCGGGATCACCACCCGCCCCGCCCGCCCCGACCGCCGCGAACCACTGCGGGTCCACGCCGGGCAGCTCTGGGACGGCACCGGCACGCCCCCGCGGCACGACGTCGACATCCTCGTCCGCGACGGCCGGATCAGCGCCGTCGAACCGCACCGCGCCCGCCGCCCCGGCCACCGCACCCTCGACGCCTCCCAGCAGACCGTGCTGCCCGGCCTGTTCGACAGCCACACCCACCCCTACACCGCCACCTACGGGGCCCGGCAGAACCTCGCGGCCCTCGCCTACGGCATCACCACCACCGCCTGTCTCGGCGGCTCCCTCTACGACGCCGTCCGGCTGCGGGAATCCACCGACAGCGGCCACAGCACCGGCCCCCGCCTGCTGGCCTGCGCGGAACTCGTCGACGGCGCCCGGACCGCGTACAGCATGGGCCGGGCCCACCGCACCACCGCCGGTGTGCGGCGCACCCTGCGCCGGGCCGCCGCCCTCGACGTCGACTTCGTCAAGACGTATGTACGCGCCTCCGGTTCCGTCATGGCCGAGGCCGCCGCGGCCGCCCACACGCTGGGCGTGCCCTGCGGCAGCCACCTGTGCGCACCCGGCCGCGCGGCGGGACAGGACCTGACCACCCACCTCCAGGCCACCCAGCGCCTGCCGTACGGCCACGCCACCACCCCCCAGGGCCACCTCCACCAGGACCTGGCCGCGCAGTACGCCGACGGCCGCTTCGCTCTGATCGGCACGCCGTTCACCGCGCAGATCCTGCTCGCCGCCGACCCCGCGCTGGCCGCCGACCCCCGGGTGAGCGCCCTGCTGCCGCCCTGGGACGCCGCCGCCGTCCGCGACCGCGCCGGCGCCGCGGCCACCGACGCCGAACGGCACGCCCTGGCCGTGGAGATGGGCAACTACCGGCGGCTCGCCGAGGCCGGTGCCACCCTGGCCCTGGGCACCGACGCACCGCTGGTACCGGCCGGCCTGTCGCTCCACCTCGGCCTGCGCGCCCTGCACGGCCACGGCTTCACCGCCGCCCAGGCGCTGCACACCGTCACCACCGTCCCGGCCCGGCTGTTCGGCCGCTCCGCCGACCTCGGCACGGTCGAACCGGGCAAGCTCGCCGACCTCACCTTCGTCGACGGCGACCCGTTCCGTGACTTCGGCCACCTCGTGCGCACCTGCGCCGTCCTGCGCGCCGGAACTCCGCACCGCACGGCCGAGCTGACCGCCGCCTACGGCACCGTTCCGCAACCGCCCCCGGAAACCGGCTCGTGGCTCGACGTGGCCCACCGGCTGCGGCGCGGCTCCTGCTGCCGCCCCGACGACTGACCCGCTCGCCCGCTCGCCCTCTCGTCCGGCTGTCCGGCTGTCCGGCTGTCCGGCTGTCCGGAAAAACTCGGTTGCCCCGCCGTCGGATGCGTGCCAGCGTGTGGGGGTACTGTCGTCGAGGCAACGGAGCGGACATGCTCATCCAGAACGTTCTCCCGACCCAGCGGCCCACCCGGGCCGCCTCGCTCGCGAACGTTCCGGAGTACTCGCATGCCCACGCAGCTCACCGCCCGCGCCGTGACGAAGTCGTACCACGGCCGGCTCGTCCTTGACTCCGTCACCTGCACCCTCACCACCGGTGAACGCACCGGTGTGGTGGGGGAGAACGGTTCCGGCAAGAGCACCCTGCTGCGGCTGCTCGCCGGTGCCGAGCGGCCCGACAGCGGTGACGTCGTCGTCCAGAGCGACGGCGGCCTCGGCCACCTCCCGCAGGACGGCCGGCTGCCGCCCCACCACAGCGTCCAGCAGGTCGTCGACGAGGCACTGAGCGACCTGCGCGCCCTCGAGCGCCGGATGCGCGCGCTGGAAACGGCGATGACCGCGGGCGAGGACGCCGCGCTCACCGAGTACGGCGCGCTGACCACCGCCTTCGAACTGCGCGGCGGCTACCAGGCGGACGCCCGCGTCGAGCGCGCCCTGCACGGACTCGGCCTGCCCCACCTGCCCCGCGACCGGGCCGTCGGCGCCCTCTCCGGCGGCGAACAGGCCCGGCTGCGGCTGGCCGCCGTCCTCGCCTCCGATCCCGAGGCGCTGCTCCTGGACGAGCCCACCAACCACCTCGACGCGGCCGCCCTGACCTGGCTGGAAGACCACCTGCGCGGCCGCCGCGGCACCACCGTCGTCGTCTCCCACGACCGCGCCTTCCTGGAACGCGTCGCCACCACCCTCCTGGAGGTCGACGCCGACCGGCACACCGTCACCCGCTACGGCAACGGCTACGCCGGCTACCTCGCCGAGAAAGCCGCCGCCCGCGTCCGCCAGGCCCAGGAACACGCCCGCCGGCAGGCCGAGATCGACGCCCTGCGGGAGAGCACCGCCACCACCGCCCGCCGGGTCGCCCCCGGCCGCGGCATCCAGGACAAGAACAAGATGGCCTACGGCATGGCCGCCGGCCGCGTCCAGCAGGCCCTGGCCGGCCGCGTGCGCAGCGCCGGGCAGCGGCTGGACCGCCTCCTCGCCGATCCCGTCCCCGCGCCCCCGGAGCCGCTCCGCTTCGCGCCCGCGTTCCGGCCGAGCCCGCTGACCGGCACGGCCCTCACCGCCACCGGCCTCACCGTGCAGGGCAGGCTGGCCCCCGTCGACCTCACCGTCGCGGCCGGCGGGCGGCTGCTGGTCACCGGGGACAACGGCACCGGGAAGTCCACCCTGCTGCGCCTGCTGGCCGGCCGGCTCGCCCCCGACGCGGGCCGGCTGACCCGGCGCGGCCGCGCCGGTCACCTGCCCCAGGAGCCCGTCTCCGGCCGGCCCGGCGCGACCGTCCTCCAGACCTACGCCCGCGGCCTGCCCGGCACCCCGGAGGAACACACCGAACGGCTCCTCGCCCTCGGCCTGTTCGCCCCCGACCGCCTCACCGCCCGGGTCACCGACCTGTCCACCGGCCAGCGGCAGCGGCTCGCCCTGGCCCGGCTGCTCAGCCGCCCCTGCGACATCCTGCTCCTCGACGAGCCCACGAACCACCTCTCGCCGGCCCTCGCCGAGGAACTCGAAGAGGCCCTGCGCGGTTACCCCGGCACCCTCGTCCTCGTCTCGCACGACCGCCGGCTGCGCGAGCGCTGGCGGGGCGGCCATCTCGCCCTCCCGGCCCGGGACCGGAGCCCCGCTCCGTCCGCCTGAGCCCCACCGAGCCACCGTCCGACCACCGAATGAAGGAGACCCCCACATGACCGACAGCCCGGAAAAGAAGACCGAGAAGACCGACGAGCAGACCGAGGCCAAGCGCAAGTTCCAGGAGGCGCTGGAGCGCAAGGCCCGCGCCAGCAGGTCCCAGCAGGCACACCAGGACGGCAGGCAGAAGATCAAGGGCCTGAACGGGCCCAAGGGCCAGAGCCGCAACTTCCGCCGCAAATCCGGCTGACGCTCCCCCTCCCGGGCCGCCGCGCTCCGCACCAGCGGACCGCGGC